>JALHUE010000071.1 GCA_022866145.1 Anaerolineales bacterium
CAACAGCCGACTGATCCTCACCCGCTGGGCCGCCGGGTTTCTGGTTCTGCTCGGCACCTACCTGTGCACGACCCTGCTTGGATTGCCGCTACCGGCCGAGCAGCTGTACTGGGTCGGAATCGCCATCCTGCTCTACAACGCGGTGCTGGCCCTCATCATCCGACGAGCCCGCGCCCGGCAGCTCCCCGTTCCCACCCAATACCAGCAGCGACTGATCGGTCTGCAAGTTGGGCTGGATTGGCTGGCGCTGACCGTTTTTCTTCAGTTGACTGGCGGCGCCACCAGCCCGGCCATCCCGCTCCTTGCGATCCACATGCTGTTGGTGACGATCCTGCTGCCCTCCCCTGCCCAGATCCTGTACCTGGCTCTCGGCATCGGCGCATTAATGATGATCGTCATCCTCGAATACCGAGGGATCCTCCCCCACCACAACGTGATTCCCGGGATCCCTCCCGATCTGTACCTCGATCCGGTGTACGTCAGCGCTCAGGTTGGCCTGTTCACGGTCGCTGCAGCGTCGACGGTCGCCCTGGCCTCGGACGTCATGTCCCGCCTGCGCCGGCGCGAACGCCAGGTGACGGCCCTGCTCCAGACTTCGGAGGCGCTGTCGGCAACCCTAAGCTTGAGCGACGTGCTGGAGCGGCTGGCCCGCAATGCGGCGCTGGCACTACAGGCGCCGAGCGCATCCATCCGGCTGCTAGAAGAGGGCAGCGACAATCTGCCGATGGTGGCTTCCTATGGCCTGAGCCGGGCTTACCAGGAGAAGGGGCCGGTCTATCTTTCAAAGAGCGCGCATGACCGCGAGGCACTGGCCGGGCATGTCGTCATTGTGGCCAATGCGCTGGCCGACAGGCGGATTCAATACCCCGCTGCCCTAGAGGCCGAGCGCCTGAGGAGCCTGATCGTGGCGCCGATCATTGGTCGCCGCGGGCCGATGGGCGTGCTGCGGGCCTACAGGCGCGAGGTGGGCGCCTTCGACGAGCAGTCGGCCGAGTTCGCCCTGGCGATCGCCCGCCAGGGCGGCGCCGCCATCGAGAACGCAATGAGCTATCAGGCGCTTCAAGAGGAAGACGCGGCCCGGGCCCAATTCGTGCGCACCGTGACCCATGAGCTCCGCTCCCCCACCAGCGGGGCCCAGAGCCTGCTGCGCGCCTTGCTGCACCAACACTCGGCTCAACTCACCGAGCAGCAGCGGGATATCCTCCAGCGAGTTGATGCCCGCTTGGATGTGCTCACCGACTTGATCAATGATCTGCTGGCACTGGCTAAGAGCAAGACCGCCGGTTTCCAGGCCGAACCTGAACCCACTGACCTGACCTCCTTGCTGCAGCAGATCACTGGCCTGTACCGTTCCGAGGCCGCCGCTAAGAGCATCCGGCTGGAATACCACTCGCCCGCCAACCCAGTGCGGGTCCTGGCCACCGAGGAAGGGATCGGGCTGATCTTCGGCAACCTTCTGAGCAACGCCGTCAAGTACACGCCGCCGGGCGGCGAGATCAGAGTCGGGCTGGTGACGGAAAAAGACACCGCTCAGGTGCGCGTGGCCGATACTGGAATTGGGATCCCCCAAGGCGAGCAAGGGCGGCTATGGGAGGAGTTCTGGCGGGCAACCAATGCTCGCAGATCCCAGAGCTCCGGCACAGGGCTTGGCCTGAGCATCGTTAAGCGGTTGGTGGAAGGGTTTGGCGGGATGATCACCGTCCAGAGCACAGAAGGTGAGGGGACAACCTTCACCGTCGCTCTGCCAAGCACGAAGAGGTAACCCGCCCCTCGACAAACAATCCCTCGTGGCTCAAAAGCAGGACGAATGCGGGGTGCCGTTCTCACGGCACCCCGTTGGTCTGTGGTCCACGAGCCAGGTCGACGAGCTATCGCCTCGGCTTTCCCTTCGGAGCCGACCGGGCCGCCTTCCCTGCGGGAGGCTTTGCGGCTCCGGCCGGTGGAGGCTGTAGCTCGGTAACTGGTGCCGCCGCTGGAGCGGCGGGCGCGGCTGCCAGGGGTTCAATGGTGGGAGGCGGCGAGCTGACCAGTTCGGCGGGGGCGGCAAGCGGCGGGCCGCGGCGCGCCGCTCGCCAATCTGTGTAGGCAAAGAACATCGCCCCCGAGCCCACGGCGAATGCGACTACCCACACCAGCGTTCCCAAGACAGGGATTCCGGTCAGCAGAACGAACGCCAGCGCCGCCAGGAGCATCACACCTGCCCGTCTCAGATACTGCTTGCCCGGATCGAGTGCCCGGCTGAGTGCAGCGTAGCTGGCAACGATGACCGACAGGCCATACAGGGACACCGCCAGCAGTCCGACGCACAAGCCAATCGCGGGGAGGCCAAGCGCCCAGATTGAGAAAGCGAAGCCCCACATCGACTGCAATCCAACTGCCAGGCCGATGACGACCACCAGCAGAGTGAGTATCGCCGCCACAGCGAACAGCTGGTTGGCGACCACGAACACGAGGAATCCCCACAACGCAGTCGGCCAGGGCTTGCGCCGCAGTCGGTCGGCACTGGCGGTGATGCTCGGGGGGAATAGCCACAGGGCGATCAGGCCGTAGAAGGCCAGCGGGAGAAACACCAGCAACCTGCCCTGCAGCCAAGCGAGCACACTTTCGCCCGACACCACGGCGGATGGCGCCTTCGTCGCGACCGGAGCAATGGCCATGGCTTCAGTCAGCGGGATGACAACCGGTTTGGGTATCACTTGCAGCACAGGCGCCTGGCGGACCCGCATCAGACCGCCGCCGCCTGAGGACGAGGCCGGTGGCGGGACGGTCGGCAGCGGCTGGGGCGCCGGCTGCGGACGCACGCTCTCCCACCAGGCCTGCGTTTTGCCCAGCCAATCGCCTTGTTCCGCCGCCCCGATGATCAAGCGGGCGAATTCGAAGGGCCCAATGATAGCTCGGACGTCGCGCCCCACCTCTCCACCCAAGGTTGCCCCCATCGTGGCGGCCAGCATGTCTCGCCCTACTGTCGCACCCGGCGGCAGCACCAAGCTCAGCCCGCCGAAGTACAGGTTCTTCCCGATTGACGCTCCGGGGCCCGAGAGCAGCTGGAGGGCTGCCACCATCATCGACCCGCCGACTTGGCCGTTGAGTTCGACATCCTGGGCGATGGTGATCAATGTGCCTTCCACCCGGCCATTGACGCGCACCCGGCCACCGAGGGCGATCACGTCCCCCAGAACCGTGCCATCGATGCTGACTTCTTCGCCCGAGAGGATGATGTCCTGATCGACAGTCGTCCCGGCTGGGACCGTGGAACCGTATACGATCTCCTGGGCACCGGCGCTGCCGGCGGTGCCTGCCAGCAAGCCGAGTGCCAGGATCAACGCTAGTAGCGCCCGAACCAAGGGTTCGATCGGCGGCCTGTGCTTCATGTGTAGCCTCCCTTTGGGTTGAACTATCGTTTCCACCAATGCGGATTATACAATCCCGGACCCCGGACGGCACCAGGTCAGGCAGAAGCGCAGCAGGCTGCCAGCGCGCAACCGCCAGGGCCAGGGTTTGTTCTGATCCGCTCGCCGGGGGTGAGCTGCGCCTTCTCAAGCCTCGGCGTTGACCGGCGCAAGCAGACACCAGCCCGTCTGCGGCCGGCAGTCACGCTATCGAGCCGAGGCCTTGCAGCCCGACGACCACGTCCCGCAAAGCGAGCGCCAGGTACCCCAGCTTGTCCGGGCTGACCAGCTCCGGCACGTCGAGCTCCGTGTGCGCGATCACTGACCACAGCTCAGTGAAACGGGCGGAGGTAGCCGCCAACGCCGGGCGGTGGTGCATCACGAACAGGCTATGATCGCTCTGATACCAAGCCTCACCCTCGATCATGCCCGGCCAGCCGCCGAACGATTGGCGGACAATCCCAGCGATCTCGGGCGGGCATCCGTACAGAGAGAAGGCAGTGTCCCCGTGGCGATCGCCGGCGCCGTCGACGTTGATTCCCAGGACGATCTCCCCAAAGCGCTCCTGGTTCTGTTGCACGTACAGCTGCTCGCCCGGCGCGCTGTAGTAGTCCTCCCCGTTCATCGCCACGAGCTCAACGGCGAGTGCGAGAGAGATGGGCTGCAGCAGTTCAGCCAGCAGCAGCAAGGCTGCAACCCCGGCGGCGTTGTCCAGCGCCCCCGGGGTCCCCAACTTGGCGTCGATGTGGGCGAATACCACAACCCGCCTTCCGTCCAAGGGACCCTTGCTCGCCTGAACATTACAGCCCCTAGCCGGTGAACGGCGGGCGCGGATCTTCAGCTCGACCGACTGGCCGGCGCGCCTCGATAGGTCAAGCCCTTCCGCCTGGGTCATGTGCGCACACGGGATGTCGAAATCCCCATCCTCGATCAGAGGGAAAGGACAGATCCCCCCAGCCAGGTCAGGGTCTCGTCCGGTCGCCGCCACAATGGCCAGCGGCCGCTTGAGCTCAAGCCACGAGATGATCTGCTGGTGTTCCTCCGGGTTATAGAAGGGGAAACGCTTCGGCATCAGCTGTTGGCGAGCGAGTTTGCCGTGGACCAGCAGTACCCTGCCTTCCGCCTCCGCCTGCTGCAGCTCCTCGAAGGTCCCGGCAACTGCCAGCTCTCCCCGGACATCGCAGCCGAGCGAGTAGGGGCTCGGCAGCACAGCAAACGAACGGTCAAGGGAGGAGAGCTCCGCCCCTGCCTGCTCCCAGCCCAGGCAATCGAACCCCGGGGTCTCCACCCTAAACCCGAATGCCGCAGCCGCCTTGGCGAACCAATCCGTGGCCACCTTGTTCCCCGGCGTCCCGACACAGCGCCCCGGGAGTTGGCGACACAAGAACTCCAGGTAGCCGGTCGCGGATTGTGCCAACTCACTCATGCCTTGATCCTTCAGATCAGAAGCGTCGCCGAGCGCAGAAGCCGGCGATTGCGCTGGCGCAATTGGAAGGCGCGGAGCGCCTCCGGTGACCCGTTGTCACGTGGCGCGAGCATGCTGCCGAACCCGCTCTTCCAAGGGGGTGGCGGAGAGGGCCATCTCCCTAGATCCAGCCTCGCAGTCGGTAGTACACCAGCGCCAAGACCTCTCGTGCCATATCCCGGCTGCGAGCCAGCGAGGACTCGCTAGGGAGAAATGTCAGACCCGCCGCTTCCTCTCCGATCGATCGCCCGAAGGCGGCGGAGGGGATCGGGTGCATCCCCTCCCGGGCGAAGGCGCCCAGGGAACGGCGCAGATGCCAGCCCGACGTGACCAGGACAAACTCCTCTACTCCGCGACTGTTCAACAGCGGCTTGATCTGCTGTGCCTGTGCGTGCGTGTCCGCCGAGGTCATCTCAACCAGGATTCTCTCTTCCGGCACGCCCAACCGAACGAGTTCCCTCTCCATGGCGACCGCCTCGGGCGTTGCCAACCCATCGTCCCCAGGGGGACCTCCCGACAGAACCACCCAGGGCTGATCCAGCATCTTGTAGAGGCGTGCGCCTTCCAAGAGGCGCAGGGCGGTCGCTTCGCTCAAGGACTCGACCCTGCCGGCCGCGCCCTCGAAGCTGGCGGTGCCACCCGATAGAACCACCACAGCGCGTGCGCCGCTGGCTTCAGCTTTCGTGGCGATCGGCGAGAAGCCGCGGCCGAGAAGGCCTTCAGCTCCCGAAGAGAAGGCGGGGGTCGCCATAAGCCAGTAGCCTGCCAGCAGCGCCACCAGCCACCGGGTTCCCCAAGGCCGCCGGCGGTCCCCCGCCAGGAGGAGGACTACGCCAATCAGCAGCCCCAGGAGCAAGAAGGCCATCGATCCCGGTAGAAAGTACGACTTGGTGAACAGGACGATTCCGTCCATGCTGAACGTGCCTCCAGGTTGCGGCGGTCCGCCCTGCCAGACCGAGGGGCGCGGCATTGCGATCCGGCCGAATCAGCCGATCGCCCGCCAATGTCGGCGCTCCGGATCAGGCGACCCGTTCGAGCATCGATTCGTACAACTGGACAACCTGGCGAGTGATATCCGCCCAGGCATAGTTGCGGGCATAGGCTGCCGCCTGCCGACCCAAACGCTCCCGCAGTCCATCATCCTCGGCCAGCAGTTTGAGCCGCTGCGCCAGGGCGCCGGCATCGGAGGTGGGCACATGGAACCCCGTCTCACCGTCCTTGACCAGAAACGCCAGGCCGCCGGTTTCAGACGCCACGACCGGTGCGCCGCAGGCCATGGCTTCCAGGGCAACCATCCCGAAGGACTCGTAGTGCGAAGGCACAACGACCATGTCGGCCGCCGAGTAGTAGTACTGCAGGGTGTCCTGATCGCGCTTGCCGAGGAATGCCACCACGTCGCCCATCCCCAGCTCAATCCGCAGGTTCTGCAGACGGAGCATCTCGGCTGTCATTCGCTCGGGATCGGCCTCCGGATCGCCGCCGATGATGGCCACAGACATCGGCCGCCTCTCCAGGGTCCCCTCCTGCTTGAGGATCGCCATGGCTTGCAGCAGCGTGTCGACGCCCTTCAACGGTTCGATGCGCCCGACAAACAGGACCATGTTGTCGCGGCAGTCCATGCCGATGAACTCTTTGGCTTCGTCCGGCGGGATGGGGTAGAAACGGCTGGTGTCCACGCCGGGGGGGATCACGACGACCTTGTGCGGATCGGCATGGTACAGCCACTGAAACTGGGCGAGTTCAGCCTGAGTCGAAGCCACGATCTGGTCCGCCTCCCGCAGGAGCTGGTTCTCGACCGCCAAGCGCTCAGGCGAGGCCCTCTCCTCCGGACTGCGCGCCACCCGGTTCTTCATTTCGCCCAGGGTGTGAAAGGTCTGGATGATCGGCGTTCCCCACAGCTCTCGGAGCCCCAGGGCGGCGATCCCGGACATCCAATAGTGGCTGTGGACGAGATCGTAGCGAATCCCCTTGGCAGCAGCAAACGATTGGATCCCTTCGATGAAGCCGGGGATGTAGGTCTCAAGTCGATCCTTGCCGACGGGTAACTCCGGCCCGGCCGGGACGTGCACCACCCGGTTGCCGAAACCCAGGTTATGCAGGACATGCGGGACATGATCGTCCTGGGAGCGGGTGAAGACGTCCACGCCTACGCCCTGCCGACCGAGTTCCCGGGTCAGGTCGCGTACGTAGACGTTCATCCCGCCGGTGTCTTTCCCTCCCAGGGTCGCCAGCGGGCAGGTGTGGTAAGACAGCATGGCCACGCGCATGTCGAGATTATCGCCGACGCCCCGTTTCTTGCCAAGGAACGCGGCCGACGGGTATAATCCTTTTCGCGCGCCGTGCCTACTGCCGGCGCTGCAAGTTGCCTGGCCACCATAGCTCAGCCGGCAGAGCGGGCGTTTCGTAAACGTCAGGTCGAGGGTTCGAATCCCTCTGGTGGCTCCATCCTCCCCTCTTGGGGGTCACCGCTTCGGTCCGACTGCAGCCTGCCTGCCTGAAGCGGCGCCAATCCTCAGAAGCGAATCGCATCCGACTCTTCGCGGCCGCGACCGGCGCGGGCTCCCAGGCAAGCCCCAAGGGTATAATCGTCGCATGCAGCAAGACACGGCCCCCGTCGTGATCGGCATTGCCGGTGGCACCGGCTCAGGCAAGACGACGGTGGCCAACGTCATTCTCGGGCGCGTCGGCGCAGCCCACATCGCCCTCATTGGCCATGACGCCTACTACAAGGACATCAAGGACCTGCCGACCGCCCAGCGGGAGCTGATCAACTTCGATCACCCCGAATCGCTGCAGACCGACCTGCTGGTTGAACATGTCAAGCGGCTGCGCAGGTGGGAAGCGGTCAGTATCCCGGTCTATGATTTCACGACACACGCAAGGAAGTCGATCTCCGTGCTGGTCAAGCCCCAACCCGTCATCCTGGTCGACGGCATCCTGATCTTCGCCGAACCGGCGCTGCGGGAGCTGTTCGACGTCAAGATCTTCGTCGACACGCCGCCGGACATCCGATTCATCCGCCGGCTGGAGCGCGATATCCGCGAGCGTGGCCGGAGCGTCGAATCCGTTATTCATCAGTATCAAACAACGGTCCGGCCAATGCACCTGGAATTCGTCGAGCCCTCCAAGCGCTACGCCGACGTGATCATCCCGGAGGGTGGCTTGAACACCGTTGCGATGGATATGGTGGTCGCCCGGATCGAGTCGCTCCTCGGAGACCCGCGAGGAGTCCCACAGCCATGACCTCCAGCAAGTACAGCGCACCGCCCGCCATGCAAATTGACCTGTCGAAGGTTTACTCGGCCACCCTGCACACCGACGAGGGGGATATCGTCCTCGATCTGTACGCCACGAAGGCACCGGCAACGGTCAACAACTTCGTCTTCCTCGCCCGCCAGGGCTTCTATGACGGGTTGATCTTCCACCGGGTGATCAAGAACTTCATGGTCCAGGGCGGCGACCCGACCGGCAGCGGCACGGGAGGCCCAGGCTATCGCTTTCAGGATGAGTTCGACCCTTCCTTGAAACACGATGGTCCGGGGGTGCTCTCCATGGCCAACGCCGGGCCAGGCACTAACGGCTCGCAGTTCTTCCTCACCCACGTCGCCACTCCATGGCTGGATGGCAAGCACACGGTCTTCGGCCGGGTCCGGAGCGGAATGGACGTATTGCTGGCCATTCCGCCACGTGATCCGTCCAACCCCCAGGCGCCGGCAGTGGCCATCCGAACCATCGAGATCGCCGAGTCTTGAGCACGACCCCCGACGCAACCCGCTGGCGGCTGCAGCTGGCCCGCCTGGCGGGTCTGGTTCTCGTGGTCGCGTTCTCGGGCGCCATCTACTACTTCGCGGGCCGCGTCCCCAACATCGAGGTCTACGGCTATCCCGGCGTCTTCGTCCTCTCGGTCCTCGCCAACGCGACCATTATCTTTCCCGCGCCCAGCATGGCGGTGGCCTTCGCCATGGGCAATGTCCTCAATCCTCTCGGGGTTGCGGTGGTGGCAGGAGCCGGAGCGGCGCTGGGCGAAATGACCGGCTATCTGGCCGGCTATACGGGTCAAGCCCTGATTCCTCACAACGAGGCGTATCATCGCCTGGAACGCTTGACGCAGCGCTACGGCGGATGGGCCATCCTGGTCCTGGCCATGATCCCGAACCCGGCTTTCGATATCGCCGGTGCTGTAGCCGGCGCCATGCGCATGCCGGTGCCGACGTTCCTGTTGGCGGCCTTCGTGGGCAAAACGCTGAAGATGCTGGTGACGGCCCTAGCAGGCGCCTACACCCTGGATTGGCTGACTGCGTTCTTCGGCCGCTTGTGAGCTCGAGTTCAGCCCAGCGTGCCCTCCCCTGAGGCAAGCACATGGTAGGCGCGGGGATACGCTTCCTGCTCCAGGCGCAGGAAATCCGTCAGGAAGTAACCCTTCTCGAAAGCCTCGTCCAGGATGGTGTTCACCTGCCGCCGCCAGGCCCCGGCTAGTCCAGGCGCACGCCGAGCCAGCCCAGCAGCATCTGCCGGCACCTCCATCAAGACGATCGGCTTGGCCACTGCTTCAAGTTCCAGGGATGGCGTTCGCAGGCCGGCTTCGTTGAGCCCAGCCGGGTTGACCGGCTGGGCACCGGCTGCCAGATAGTGTGCCAGCGCAAGGGATTCGCGCCGAAACCCGGCACGCGACTCCACCCGCCTTGTTCGTAGCCACCACCCCGCTTCCACCCGACGCTCTGCCGGTGGTTCGCATTCTCCATCAAGCGGGGATCCAACCCATGCTTGGGAGACCGCTCCGAGCCTGTGCAGGGAGAGGTCGGCCCACTCGCCATCCAAAGGATCGAGTTCCCAGGTGATCAGCGGCAGCCCGTCCTGCTCGGCCAGGCGGCGCAGGGCTTGCATCAGTGCCGTGGCAATCCCCTTCCGGCGCCAGGATGGGTGCACCAGGAGAAGCGCCAGGTGTAGCTTGAGCCTGGCTTGCACGACTCGGCGATCGGAGCGGGCATCTGCGCCGAGGAAGGCGGCCGCCGCTCCGTGCAGCTCGGTCGCCGGCCCGACTCCGAGAATGGTGCCACCATGCCGGGAGAGGGCGGCGAAGACCTCCGGCGGGACGACCGCAGGACAGCCGCAATCGGTCTGCAGCTTCGCCCAGCCGGACAGTTGGGCGGGGGACGCCAGCTGGCCGGACCGACCAGGGGGTCTCACCTCGGGCCGTCAAGGGAGGCTCACCCGGCACATGCGGGCCTGTTTATCACCTTCACGCTCCCAGCCAGGTGCCTGCCGCCAGCCCGTCACTGCTCGATCCGCCCGTGCGAAAAGAGGCGACGAACGAACTCCCAGGTCCAGTTGCGGCCTTGGATATGGTCGAGGTGAGCCTCAAGGCGCGCCGGCTGCAATCCGAAGCGGCTGGGCAATGCATTCAGCTCGGCTGCCCGGTTGGCAGCCAGGTAGTCGATCCAGAAGTCTCTTAGCGGCCAGGCGGGGAGCATCCGGCCAACGACGCTCCACGCCGCCCGCAGGTATGGGGGGCGCATGTGGGAGAGCACCCGGGTGATGCTGGCTGCGGCAAGCACGTCACGCGTCAACTGGTTGGCGCTGAGGAACTCCGGCCCCCCGATCTCGTGGATGTGGCTCCCCTTCTCCGGAGCGGCCATGGTCCACTGGATGAGCGTCAGCAGGTCCTCCACCCAGAGTGGATGCAGCAGCACCTCCCCATCCCCCGGCAAGAAGAACACCAACGGCGAGACTGCAGCCGCCAGAGCCAGGCTCTCGGTGAGATGATCACCCCGACCGAACAGCGCGCCCGTGCGGAAGATCGTATGCGGCACTCCGCTGGCCTGGATGGCCTCCTCCGCCAGGGCCTTCGCCCGGAGCACTGGATAGGCCGAGGAGCGGTTCGCCCCAACGTGGCTGACGAAGATCAGTTGGCGGACGCCAGCCTCGGCGCCCGCTTCGGCCAGGTTGCGCGTGCCCTGAACATCGGTGCGCAGCAGGTCGACTTCCGATCCATGATGTTCGGCCCCGGCCAGATGGATCACGACGTCAATCCCGACCATGGCCGCCCGCACGCCGCGCGCATCCGTGAGCGAGGTCAGGGCGGCCTCCACGCTGAGGCCGCGCGGCAGAGCAGGATCGCGCCCAGAAGGCTTTAGCAGGATCCGCGGCTGCTCTCCCTCTTGCAGCAGCCGACGCAGCAGATGTCTGCCTGCGAAGCCGGTTGCACCTGTGACCAGGATCATCAGACCTTCGTTCCTCAGGGTTTTGTGGCACCATCGGAACCTGGGCGCGGGCGACGATCCACCCCCGCCGCCTGCTGGAGCCGAGGCTCGTGAATTCTAGCACACAGGCCTGCGCCTCCCGTGGGCAAGGCGAGTGTTATACTCGGCAGGTTTGACCTTTGAGGGAGAGGGGTGGTCCATGGAACGCCGCCGGGTCGTGGTCACTGGAATGGGTTGTCTCAGCCCTCTGGGAAACGATGTCGCCAGCTCCTGGCAGGCGGCAGTCGCCGGAGGCTCCGGCGCCGGCCCAATCACCCTGTTTGACCCTTCCGCCTTCGAAACCCATTTCGCGGCCGAGGTCAAGGGGTTCGATGCCGAAGCGGCCTTGGGCCGTCGGCTCGCCCGGCGCACGGATCGCTTCACCCAGTTCGCCCAGGTCAGCGCAGAGCAGGCGCTGGCGGACTCGGGACTGCAGGTCACGGACGCCATTCGAGACCGAGTGGGCGTGATCATCGGGACCGGCATCGGGGGCGTCACAACGCTCGTGGCCGAGAACGAGCGCTACCTCTCGCAGGGACCGCGGCGCGTCAGCCCGCACACCGTTCCGATGATGCTCCCGGATGCTGCCGCCGGCCAGCTGGCGATCGCCTTCGGCTTGCGTGGACCGAACATGGCCGTGGTGACGGCCTGCGCCTCAAGTTCCAACGCGATCGGCGAGGCGGCGGAGATGATCCGGCATAACCGGGCAGAGGCCATGGTGGCCGGGGGTTCTGAGGCCGCCATATTCCCGGTGGCCGTTGCCGGCTTCAACGCCATGGGGGCCATCTCCCGGCGCAACGACGATCCGGCGCGAGCCTCTCGGCCCTTTGACCTGAATCGCGACGGCTTCGTGATCGGGGAGGGTTCGGCCACACTCGTCCTCGAGGCGCTCGAGTTCGCACTTGCGCGCGGGGCGCGGATACTGGCTGAGGTCGTGGGGTACGGCTCGACCAACGACGCCTTTCACATCTCCGCCCCGGCTGAGAACGGCGCCGGCGCTGCCGCCTGTATGCAGCTGACGCTGAAGGACGCCGGCCTGGCCCCTGCGGACATCGACTACATCAACGCCCATGGCACCAGCACGAAACTCAACGATGCCAGTGAGACGACGGCCATCAAGACGGTTTTCGGCGAGATGGCCGGCCGCATCCCGATTTCGTCGACAAAGTCCATGACCGGCCACCTGATGGGCGCGGCCGGCGCCCTCGAGGCGATATTCTGCGTGAGGGCCTTGCAGGAAGGGATCATTCCGCCCACAATCAATCTCGAGACGACCGATCCGGACTGTGACCTCGACTACGTCCCCAATACTGCGCGCAAGCTCAAGGCCCGCTACATCCTCTCTAACTCCTTCGGCTTCGGCGGACACAACGCCTCCCTCATCTTCGCCCACCCAGACGCGATCGGCCGCTCCGCATGACCCGCTACGCCCACGTCACCGGCTGGGGAATGGCCGTCCCCGATCGCGTCCTGACCAATGTGGAACTGGAGCGAATGGTCGATACCGACGATGAGTGGATCATCAGCCGCACGGGGATCCATGCCCGTCGGATCGCGGACAAGCACGATACCACCGCCACTCTGGCCACCAAGGCCGGCCGCCACGCCCTCGAAAGCGCAGACATCGGTCCGGCACAGGTGGACCTGATCATCGTGGCCACAGGCTCGCCGGAGCACATCTTCCCGGCGACGGCCTGCCTGGTGCAGGATGCCCTCGGCGCAACCAAGGCCGGCGCCTTCGATCTCTTGGCGGCCTGCACCGGCTTCATCTTCGCCCTCAACATGGCTGCCCAGGCGATCCAAACCGGCGCGATCGACTCGGCGCTGGTCATCGGGTCGGAGACGCTCTCGCGGTTCGTTGACTGGGAAGACCGTTCAACCGCCATCCTGTTTGGCGACGGCGCCGGCGCATTTGTCCTCGAGGCTCGCGATACGCCGGGAGGGGTCTTGGCGGGGGTAATGCGCTCGGACGGCTCAGGCGGCGGCCTGCTGGCCATTCCGGCGGGCGGAAGCCGGCTGCCGACCACCCACGAGACGGTCGATCGCAAGCAGCACACCATCCAGATGAACGGCAGAGAGGTCTTCCGTTTTGCCACGCACGTGATGGCCTCAGCCACGCGAGAAGTCGTCAAGAAGGCCGGGCTGCAGATGAGCGATATCAAGGTCGTGGTCCCTCACCAGGCGAATCTGCGCATCATCGAAGCTGCCGCCCGCGGCCTGCGCCTGCCCATGGAGCGCTTCGTTGTCAATATCGAGCAGTACGGGAACACTTCCAGTGCCTCCATCCCGATCGCCGTTTGCGAAGCGGTACACGCCGGTCGGATCAAACCGGGGGACCACATGGTCCTGGTTGGTTTCGGCGCCGGCCTAACCTGGGGGGCGCTTGTCCTGCAATGGGCGGAGACCGAGCGCAAGGTCAGCCGCAGCCGCCGCGGGAAGATCCGGGTGCGCGGCATATTCGCCCGATTGCGAGCCGCCTTCCTGCGCCTGGTTCGCAGGCTGGAGGGATTGCTCTGGGGGGCGGCCAACGAGCCTAGGGAGTAGACGACTGCGGGGCGCACAGAAGTGCGCCCCGCCATCTTTCAACGGAACCCAGACAAACGATCAGTTCTTGTCCGGCAGGCTCAGGGTGGAAGCCGTCTGCAAGAATTCGTCAACCATATCCCGCAAATAGGGTTCGGGTACCGCTCCCACTTGCTGGTGGACCACCTTCCCCCGAGCGACAAACAACATCGTCGGGATGCCTTGCACACCGTAGGACTGCGCCCAGGTGGGGTTCTCATCTGTGTTGACTTTGGCCACGATCAGCTTGCCAGCGTACTCCTTGGCGATCTTGTCTAGGATCGGGGCCACCATGCGGCACGGACCACACCACGGCGCCCAGAAGTCAACAATGGCGGGCAGGGGGGACTGGAGCACGGTCTTCTCGAAGGCCGCGTCCGTCACATGTACAGGTTCACTCATGGGTTCCACAGCATGATCCTTTCCGGCGTGCCATGTTACCACAGCCGTCCGGCCTGCCGCCCCAGTGGAGGCAGCCATCAGGTACGCCCGCTCACCCTGCCCTCGCTGGCCGGGCCTGGGGGGCGGCCCTGCCCTCCCGAGCGGACGGCAGCAGGCAACCGTCTAGGCCGGTAGCAGCTCGTAGCGGGTCTCCAACTGTACTTGATCGTTCAGGCTGGCGGCCACCGAGCAGTACTTGTGCTCGGCCAGTTCGATCGAGCGGGCGACGGCCTGGGGATCCAGACCGACACCGCTCACCCGGTACAGCATGCGGATCTTCTGGAACCCCCAAGGGGGATCGGGGCTCTGGGTGCCCTCAACCTCGATCTCCAGTCCGGTGATTGACTGGCGCTTCTTCTGCATCACCTGGACGAAGGTGACCGCCGTGCAAGATGCCAGCGAGATCAAGAAGAGTTCCGTCGGCTTGATCCCGTAGGCCGCATCGCCCTGCTGACTCGAGACCAGGGTTGTGTGCCGGTTGCTGTCGGTGCCTAGGAACGCGCTGTGCTCGATCCAAACCACACGGGCGCTGGGCAAATCAGCCTCCCCTCTGCGGGCTTGGTGGGGGAGCAGTATAGCATCCCCGGCCCTCCCAGACCCGGCCCAGCTCAGCGCCTGCGCCCAGAAGCAGGTGCGGTGGCCGGCGGCCAACGCAGTCCGGGCGGTATAATCCTGTCCTTGAACAACCGTGAGGGGAGGAGACGGTGAACTTGGAGCAGGTCTGCCCGAGCTGCCTCTCCTTGGACCTGGTCCACGAACCGGGCGCCTGGACCTGCCAGCAGTGCGGCATGGTGTTCGATCCGCCGCTGGTCCTGTGCCCCAGCTGCGGCGGCGCCAACGTCGCCGATGATGACGCGTGTGCCGCCTGCGGCCGTCCGCTGACCCTGGTGGACCAGGTGCTCAACCGACACTCCAATCCGAGGACTCCCACCTTCCTGGCCTCTGTTCGCGACCAGGCCCCTGCACTGAAGGAGAGCGAGCAGCGCTCTTCCGAAGCCCGCTCCCAGGAATTCCTCGAGATCGACCGCCGGCGAGAGGAACAACAGGCCATCCAGGAAGCGCAGCGGCGCAGGTCCGATCGGATGCTGCTCAGCCTCGGGATTGCGCTGGGAGCGATTGTGCTGGGGGCTGCGTGCATCGTCGGCCTGGTGATCGCCGGATGATGGAGAGCCCTCCGCAGTACCAGGTCGCTCTGCCGGTCTTCGAGGGCCCGCTTGGCCTGCTGCTGGACCTGATCGAACGCGAGGAGCTCGAGATCACCAAGGTCGCCCTGGCTCAGGTAACCGATCAATACCTTGACTACCTGCGCCGCGCTTCGCAGCACGAGATCGCCGACTTGGCGTCGTTCCTGGTGATTGCCGCCAGGCTGATCCAGATCAAGTCTGAGGCCTTGCTCCCTCGGCCACCGGTTCGTCAGCCGGGCGAGGAGGATCCGGGAGACCTGCTGGCGCGCCAGCTGATGGCCTACAAGAAGTACAAGCAGGTGGCCGTCCAGCTGGCCGAGCGCCAGCAGTCGAACCTGCGGTCGTATCTGCGTCTGGCGGCGCCCCCATCGATCGCACCCAAGCTCGACCTGACGGGCGTCGGGCTCCCCCAGCTGCTGCGCGCCTTGCAGGCCGCCCTGGCATTCGGCGCGGCCACCGCCAGTTTCGCTCAGGTCATGGCCTTGCCGGTAGTGCACATCCGCGACAAGATCCGCCTGATCGCCGCTGCCCTGCGGGCCGCCGGCCGCACCACCTTCCGCGAGGCGATTCGACATGCGCGCACTCGCCTGGAGATCGTGGTCACTTTCCTGGCCGTGCTCGAACTGCTGAAACGCAAGGCTATTGAAGCCGAGCAGCCCGTCCTTTTCGGAGAAATCGAGATCGTGCGTGGGCCGGAGTGGCAGGAGGATCAACTGCCGTTGGTAGATCTGGAATTCGAGGAGTAGAGGCCGGCGATGAACACCGCCACCGTGGCTCCGGCCGTGTCGATGACGACATCGCGCAGGGCCGATGTCCGGCCCTCGACGAACGATTGGTGGAATTCGTCGCTCAGGGCGAAGAGAAACGCCATGGTCACTGCCAGCACAGCCCGGTAGCCGCTGGCCAGGCGCGGCGGAAGCGCCCAGAAGTAGGCGACCGCCAGCAGGGCGTAGCCGATGGCGTGCCCGCCTTTCTTGAAGAGCAGATCGAACTCGCCGAAATACGGCAGGCGGCTGGCCGGCAGTGAGGAGAAGGCGAAGATGGCCATCATCATTCCAACGGCAGGCAGCCAACGAAGCAGGACGGCGCGGGGAGACATGCGGGCCATTCTACCACCCGCCCTCCAGTCCAACGCGGTATAGGCTGACGTGCCCAACCGTCTGCGCTCCGAAAGCTCCCCCTATCTGCAGCAGCATGCCGACAACCCGGTGGAATGGTGGCCGTGGAGCGACGAAGCCCTGGCCTTCGCCCGCGCCCACGACCGCCCGATCTTCCTGAGCATCGGCTACGCCGCCTGCCATTGGTGCCATGTGATGGCCCACGAATCGTTCGAGGATCCTGCGACCGCCTGGCTGCTGAACCAGGACTTCGTCCCAATCAAGGTGGACCGGGAGGAACGCCCGGATCTGGACGCGATCTACATGCAGGCCGTCGTCGCCATGACCGGACAGGGCGGCTGGCCGCTGTCGGCCTTTCTGACGCCGGCAGGCGAGCCGTTCTTCGCCGGCACCTACTTTCCACCGGAGCCGCGCCACAACCTGCCCGCCTTCCGCCAGGTCTTGCAGGCCATGGCCCAGGCCTGGCGCAGTGATCGCTCCCGGCTGCAGGCCACCGCCCAAAGAGTGCTGGAGCATCTGACCCAGGCGCCGGCGGGGGGCGAGGCCGATGCGGGGCTGGACACCGATCTGCTGAGCACGGCCTCCCGGGGACTCTTCGAGACCTACGACTGGACGCACGGCGGCTGGGGAGGCGCACCCAAGTTCCCGCAGGCCTCTGCCATCGAGCTCCTGCTGAGGCTGCACGTACGCAACCACGATCGGCTCCCGCTCGACATGGCGGTGGACTGCCTGCAGCGAATGGCGCACGGTGGATTGTATGACCAGCTGGGGGGCGGGTTCCACCGCTACTCCGTCGATGCCGCCTGGCAGGTGCCACATTTCGAGAAGATGCTCTACGACAATGCGCTGCTGGCTCGGGCCTACCTGCATGCTTGGCAGCTGACCGGCGACGAGGAGCTGCTGCAGGTCAGCCGCAGCACGCTGGACTACCTGCTGCGAGAGATGGCCGATTCCGTCGGCGGGTTCTACAGTTCGGAGGACGCCGACTCGGAGGGCGAGGAAGGCAGGTTTTACCTGTGGGCGATTCCGGAGATTCGCCAGCTGCTGGAACCGTCCGGACTCTCGGACTTCGCCCAAGCGGCCTACGGCACCACCGAAGGCGGCAACTTCGAGGGTCGCAACATCCTGCACCTGCCCCTCGCCCCAACCCGACTGGCCGATCGCCTGGGCCTTGGCCTCACCGAGTTTGGGGTGATGCTCAAGCAGGTCAACGGCGTGCTGTTCCAGGCACGCCAGCACAGGCGCCGACCGGGCCGCGATGAGAAGGTCCTGACCGACTGGAACGGCCTGCTCTTGGCCACACTGGCCGATGCCGCTCGGGCCCTGCAGGATTCGACCTATCTGGCCGCTGCCCAGAAACTGGCTGGGTTCCTGCTGTTCTCCTGGGAGCAGCGTGGGCGACTGCATCACGCCTGGCGCGACGGCCGGCCGAAGGTGCCGGCGTTCTTGAAGGACTTCGCCGCGCTGGGCAGCGGACTTCTGACGCTCTACCAGGCTGACTTCGACAACCGCTGGTATTCGGCGGCCTTGGATTGTGCCGAGCAGATTCTGCGCACCTTCGAGGACCCCGCTGGCGGCTTCTACGATGTGCCCGCGGATGAGCACGGCCTACTCTTCCGACCGATGGAGCTTCAAGACTCCCCCTCGCCCTCCGGCGGCGCCCTGGCCGCCAGCCTGCTGCTCCAGCTCGCCACGCTCGCCGACGATCAGCGGCTTGAGCGCGCCGCCGAGCGGGCCATCGCCCGGATGCAGCCTCTCGGCCGGCAGCACCCGGGCGCATTTGCCGCCTGGTTGGCCGCCTTGGACTACGCCTGCGGACCCCGCTGGCAGCTGGCCCTGCTGGGGAGAACTGGCTTCCCGGACCTCCAGGCCCTGATGGCGACGGCCGCCGCCGGGTTCCATCCGCGGCTGCTGACCGCCGGGGCACCCCAGTATCGGCCGGAAGGGCCTGCCCTTCTGCTGAATCGAGGGCCGATCAACGGACAGGCGGCAGCCTACTTGTGCCAGGACTACCACTGCGACCTGCCGACGACGGATCCGGCCGAATTGCGTGCTCAGCTTCAGAAGGTCTAGGGGCGTGACCCCTCGGCGCCCTCTCGGGCCGAACAGCCGGCTACTGCGCCTCGTCCGTCGTCTGGTCATGCTAGCGGCGGGGGTCTTGGTGTTCTTCCTTGGCCTGCTCCTGATGAAGGAAGGGGTGGTTCCGGTCACGCCCTTCCTTCGAACACAGCTCTCGGTGTCCAGCCCGGCGAGCGCCCTTGGGTTTGGTTGGGTGCTCTCCAGCCTCGCCCTGTCGGGCTCTCCCGTTGCCGCCACCGCCCTCAGCTTCCAAGATGCTGGCGCGCTGTCGGTCAGGGAATCCTTCGCCATGATCGCCGGTTCGAGGCTGGGGGCGTCGTTTGTTGTGGTCCTTGTCGGGTTCATCTACATGCTGCGCGGCCGCAGCCGGGAGATGTCGCTGGGGGCGGGCCTGCTGGCCTTGCTGGTGACTCAGTCCACCTACATCCCCGCTCTCGGCGTTGGCCTGTATTTCCTGCGGGCCGATTGGTTCAATGGGGTACGATTCACTGCGCAACAGGCAATGGAATCACCGCTGGACCTGCTGCTGAACTCGATCGTCAGCGGCTTCTCGCGACTGTTTCCGCTGTGGCTTCTGCTGCCGATAGGGTTCGCGTTGATCTTGACCAGCTTCCGGGTGATCGACCGCGCCCTGCCAACCCTACGGATCGAACAAACCGATCTCGGCAGGATCAACCGCCTGCTCTACCGGCCGCTGGTGACCTTCCTGCTCGGCGCGGCGGTGACCTCGGTCACGCTTTCCGTATCTTTGTCGCTGAGCCTGCTGGTCCCGCTGTCGGCCCGCGGCTACATCCGCCAGGAGAACGCCATCCCCTACATCATGGGCGCCAACATCACAACCTTTGTCGACACCCTGGTGGCAGCCGCTATGCTGGGAAACCCAGCGGCAGTGACTGTCGTCCTGGCCGAGATGGCCAGTGTCGGGCTGGTGTCGATGCTCATCCTGCTGTTCGTGTACCGTCCGTATCAACGAGCCATTGTCGGCCTGATGCGGCGTTTGGCGCTCCGGCGCCGATGGCTCACGGTCTACCTGGCCGCCATCTTCGCCGTCCCGATCATTCTGCTGTTCTACTATTGAGGACGAACGATGCACGTACTGGTCTGCTGCAAAGAACCCGACCGAGCTCAACCCCTGCTCCAGCTCCTGGCGCAGCTCAGCCTGAGGGGGCCGACAGCGATCACTCTACTGACGGTTGTCGGGAAGCGCCAAGCGGTGACTCCAGCAGAGCCCCCGCGCCTGCCTGCTCTCCCTTGGCCTGTGCGGCCCAAGATCCGGCGTGGCCCGGTTGTGCCGGAGATCCTGGCCGAAATCGAGGAGGCTGGCGACCTGGGGCTGGTCGTTTGCGGCTGGCGTTCGCCTCGCGCCTCCCTAGGATCGACGGCCAAGCGGCTGTTCCGCGCCTGTCCGACCGACCTGCTGTTGGCCCGGCCTTCTGCCGGCGGCCTCAGCCGCGCCCTGATCTGCACAGGCGGCGAGACACCCTCGCTGGCCACGCTCCGATCCGCGGCAGGGATCCTAGACACAGGGGAGATCGAGGTCAGCATCCTGCACGTGATGTCGCAGGTGGCATTCAGCAATGCCAGCCCCCATGCTGACCTCGTGGACAGCGCCGAGACGGCCATGCAGCGCGGCACGCGTGAGGGGATGCATCTCCGGCAGGCGATCGAGGTGTTCGCCAGTGAAGAATACGGGGGGGAGGTCCTTCCCGTGCTGCGACACGGGCTGGTCGCTGACGAAGCCGTGGCCGAACTCCATGAGGGAGGATATGACCTGCTGGTGATCGGCAGCCTGCCGCCGGGCCGCGCGCGGCGTTGGAGTGACCTGCTTCTTGAGGATGTCGGAGCCGAAATCGCCTGGCGCGCGCCCTGCTCCGTCCTGGTGATTCGGCCGGAGCCCTCCTCGACCTCGGGGTGAGCCCTTCACATCCACCAACGGGCTCCTTCCAGGCAGCCGTCGCACGGGGAAGCCGCGCCGGTCAGCCGGGCAACCACCCCTCAACCCAGCAGGGAAGCGATGAACCCGGGGTAGTGACTGCAGCTTGCCTCATCCCGCCCGGTCTGTCGACCAAGACGAGATTCCTGCGCTCTTCCGCAGGCGCTGCCCAGTGGGTCCGGCATCGTTCAGTCGCAACCTGCACTTGGCGTCGGCTTACTCCACTGTGACGCTCTTGGCCAGATTCCGCGGCTGGTCGACATCGGCGCCCCGCAGCACAGCCACGTGGTAGGCCAGCAACTGCAGCGGAACGATGGTGACGATCGGGCTCAGCAGCCAGGGGGTTTCGGGCACCCACAGGACATGGTCGGCCAGCGGCGGCACGAGGGTATCGCCTTCCGTCGCCACGACAATCACCGGCCCACCCCGGGCTTTGGTCTGCTCGATCTGGCTGATCATCTTCTCATACCAGGGATCCTTGGGGGCGATGGCGACAACCGGCAAGTCCTTGTCGACGAGGGCGATCGGCCCGTGCTTCATCTCGCCGGCGGGATACGCCTCGGCATGGATGTACGAGATCTCCTTCAGCTTGAGGGCGCCCTCGTAGGCGATCGGCATGTTGATGCCCCGCCCCAGGTACAGGCAATGCCAGATCTCCTTGAGCGTCCGGGCGACAACTTCGACTTCCGGCTCACGTTCCAGCGTTCGCCCGACCAGGTCCGGCACAAGCCGCAGGTCGGCGACCAGCTGCTTGCGTCGCGCCGGTGTCAGCCCTCCGCGTAGGTCTGCCAGGAGCACGGCCAGCATGTACAGGTCGATCAGCGGCGCCGTAAAGGCTTTGGTTGAAGCGACCCCGATCTCGGGCCCCACCTGCATGCTGATCGAGGCGTCGGCAATGCGCATGGCCTGTGAGCCGACGGCGTTGACGATGGACCAGATCCTGGCGCCGCGCCGGCGAGCCTCATCGATCGCCGCCAGGGTATCCGCCGTCTCGCCGGACTGGCTGATCGCCAGCACGACAGTGTCACTGTCGACCAGGGGCTCGCGGTAGCGGAATTCGGAGGCGATGTCGACCTCGACAGGGATGCGAGCGATCGACTCAATCATCACCTTGCCCACCATGCCGGCATGGGCTGCCGTCCCACAGGCGGTGATCACGATCTTGCGGATGGCGGCGGCGTCGGTCGGAGTCAGGCCGAGCTGGGGCAGCAGGATCCGGGCGTCGTCGAAATCCACCCGCCCGGCGATGGTGTCGGTCGAGGAGCGAACCTGCTCGTGGATCTCCTTCTGCATGAAATGCTTGTACTCGCCCTTCTCGGCGGCCACCGGGTCCCACGGAACGCTGTGGATCACCGGCCGAACCACGCTTCCGTCCATGGTTTCGAGGGCGTAGGCGCTCTGCCGGACCACAGCCATCTGGCCCGGGTCCAGGAAGACCATGCTTCGAGTGTGCTCGAGGATGGCGGGGATATCGGAGGCAAGGAACATCTCATCTTGCCCGATCCCAAGCACGACGCCGCCGGCGTTGCCCAGGCGGGCGGCGATGATCTTGTCGGGTTCATCGGCCGAGAGCAGCACGATTCCGTGGGCGCCCTTCAGCAGCGTGAGCGTGCGCCGGGCGGCCTCGGCCAGGCCGTGGCCCATGGCCAGGAATTTCTCCACCAGGTGCACAATCACCTCGGTGTCGGTGTCGGAGCCGAACTCCACGCCTTCGGCCAGCAATTCCTCTTTGAGGGGCAGGAAGTTCTCAACGATCCCATTGTGCACAACTACCACCCTCCCCGTCGATCCCAGGTGGGGGTGGGCATTGCGGGCGCTGGGTTCTCCGTGCGTTGCCCAGCGGGTGTGACCGATGCCGACCTGTCCATGCACCGGGTCAGCCGCCAGCATTGCACCCAGCCGATCCAGCTTTCCCGCCTGGCGACGGACCTGGATCGTACCGTCTTGGATCACCGCCAGACCGGCCGAGTCGTAGCCGCGGTATTCGAGCCGTTTGAGCCCGGTGAAGATGATGGGCGCAGCATCGCGCCCGCCGACATAGCCGACGATGCCACACATGGAACGCCTCCCTTGAACTGGGTAGATCGGTTGGTTGCGCCCTCCCAGCCGTATTGCCCGACCGGTCGCCCGGTCGGTCTTGTCGGCTGGATTCACTTGGGCATGGGTCGGGCGGTGGCTCGCCCGGAGGGCATCCGCTGATCTCTCGATTTTCCCGGGAGAACGGTGGAGAGCCGCTCTCGTCTTCCGGTTAGCCCTGCCGCGAAGCAGGGAACCCTCGCCTCGTCACCCCGTCAGGGGCCATGCGCTACCCTGCACTTCCGAATTCTCTGTCCTCGCTGGAACTCCTGTCTGGGCGTTGGACCGATTATACCGGACCCGCCGTGGGCTCAGCCACAGTACCAAACATGGCTATGCGCAGTCCAGCGTATGTTGGGTGGCTCGCCCCAGGTCGTGGTAGTGGCCGCGGCGGTGGGCAGGCAGCATCTCGGCCAGGACATACATCGCCTCATCGGTCATCAGCCGCAGCTCGGCGCGGTCCGGCGTCCGCCCCAGCGGGCGAAAACGAAAGGCGGTTCCCAGACGAATCTCGGCACCCGCTCCCCGCCAGGCTTTCGCCGGCCATGGCGCCGGGAACCCCTCCGTGCCCTCGATCGCCACCGGGACAATCGGAGAGCTGCTGCGGTGAGCGAGATAGGCAATCCCTTCGCGCGCCTGGATCAGCGCCGGCGAGCGCGTGCCCTCCGGCGCCACGATCAACACCTCGCCCGCCGCCAGCACCGCCAGCGCCCTGCGCAGCGCCTCGCGGTCGACCTCCCCGCGCCGCACCGGAATGACCTGCCACATGCGCGGCATCCAGCCCAGCACCGGGATATCGTAGGCCTCGGCCTTCGCCATCGGCACGACGTTCCGCGGCAGCACGCCAAGCAGCGCCACCGGGTCAATGAAGGCGATGTGGTTGATCATCAGGATGGCGGGCCCTTGCGCCGGCAGGTGCTCCAGCCCGTCGACACGCTTGATCTTGACGAAGAGGGGGAAGACCATCCGCCGCAGAATCCAGCGATAGGCGTTCCGCCGGGCTTCCATGCGGCCATGGTCGTAGCTGCCCGACAGCCCACGGGGCAGCAGGCTGGGCGCCGTCGTGGACGGATCCATGCTACCCTGCCCGCTCGTCTCGGGAGCACCCTCGGCCAAACGCAGCACCTCGGCGACAGCCCCCTCAACGGTCAGCCGCGTCGTATCCAATACCACTCCGTCAGCGGCCGGCTTGAGCGGAGCGAGTTCGCGGGTTGAGTCGAGGCGATCCCGCGCCTCCAATCCCTTGAGGATCGCGGCGAAGTCGGCCGGCTGACGACGCGCTGCCAGCTCGCTGGCCCGCCGCCGCGCTCGCTCTTCCAGGCTGGCGTCCAGATACACCTTCAGGTCGGCATCGGGGAGGACCACCGTCCCAATGTCTCTGCCGGCCATGACCACGTCGCCGCGGGCGCCGATCTCCCGCTGTAGGCCGGTCATAGCCTGCCGGACACCGCTGTACATCGACACCTGCGAGACCGCCGCGTCCACCTGGGCAGCGCGGATCGCCCAGGTCACATCCTTGCCACCCAGGAACACATCACACAACCGGCCGTCGATCTTCGAGGCCGGTCGGACATCGATCCGCAATCGACCCGCCAGAGCGGCGACCGGGGCTTCGGCCGCCGTGTCGATCCCCTCTTGCTGGGCGGCCAGCGTCACTGCCCGGTACATGACCCCTGTGTCGAGGAACAGGTAACCCAAGGCCTTGGCCACCCGCAGGGCAACCGTGGATTTCCCGGAAGCGGCCGGCCCATCGATGGCAATCGTCCTGGCCCGGGCCATGCCTATCGCCGCCTCATGGCTGCAGGTCTCCCCCCGGCAGCACATCCGGCACGACCAGGTCCGAACGAACCAGGAGGACCCAGCGCTCCAGGTTGACCGGGGCAACGGCACGGAAGTACCAGTTGAGCAACCCCGGCGGCAATAGACCGGACCAGCCCCACGAAGCTCGGGTCGCCAGGCTCTGCCCTCGGTATTCGTCACGCAGTGAGGCCGATCGGAGGTCGTACTCCTGCTCAGGCAGCAGCACGATCCCCGCCGCCTCCGTCGCTCCGTCCGGCAGCCACTCGACAGGAGCCCGGCGCAGGCTCCAGGCCATCGATGGAGGCAGCTCTCCGTACACTTGGAGGGTCACGGGATCGGCGGACTCGCGCCGCGCGCCGGCGAGGGTATCGATACTCTCAGCCAGCAGGCGTTGACCCAGCGTGGAAGTGGTTCGGTTCGCCAGCTCCTGCCCGGTGCCGGCCCAGCCACTGTAGTTCAGCCTCCAAGTGGCCGCGACGCCCAGCAGCGCCGTCAGCGTGATCGCCACCGAGCCAGAGACGACGACCGCCTCGCGCCACGACCATCCCAACCCGATCAGTACAGCCATGAAAGCAGCCAGCAGCAAGGCTGCCGCAGCGAGGAACAGCTGCTGCGCCGGCCCCAGGAGCGGCGTGGAGGCCGCAAGCGACCCCTCGGCATAGCTCATCAGCTGCAGCCCGCCGAAGCCCAACACGAGCAGCATGGCCAGGCCCAGCCCCAGCCGCGAGGGCCATCCCGCCCGTTGCCTGAGCTCGATGGCCAGGTCGGCTAGCGCAAGGCCAGCCAGGACCGAAATCGCGGCGGTCGGCCAAATCATCAGCTGCAGCGAGCGGCCGGGGTAGATGATGGCGACGGCAAGGCCGCCCAATGTCCAGCATGTCAACCAGCCTCCCGCGGCACTGCGGCGTGCAGACGCACTGAGTATCCCGGCGATCCCCAACACCACCCACAGCGGCTGGTAGATCGCGAAGGCCGCCAGCAGAGTGAGCCCGGAGACCTCGGGAACAGACCCCCAGCCGGCCAGCCATGCCCCCGCTGCGCCCAGGGCCGCCGGGAGAGCCGAAGGCACGAACCCGAGGGCGGTCGACGCCAGCAGAAATGCGCCCACGCCGGCCGCGCCAACCACCCGCCAGTCCCTTTCCGCAGGCCGAGGCAACGGATCGAGCACCCGCTTGCGCAATGCAAGATAGAGCAGCGAGCCCAGGCCAACTCCAGCCAGGCCGGCGGCGGCCTCTGGTCCGGCGGCGGCTACCAGGCCAATGCACGCGCCAAGAGCCAGGTTGGCCCAAGAGGTCTGAGGCCAGGTGAGATAGCCGGCCAGGCCGAGGCCGATCACCAGCAGGGCCGTCATGCCTCCATCAGGCGCCCGTGACGAAGTGACCAGGATCGGAGCAATCGCCAGCAACCAGGCGCCAATCACCGAGGGCCATCGGCCCAGAACTGGACGGAGAAACCAGGGAACCAGGACGAGGCCCGTCCCGGCCAGAGCGCCCAGCAGCCGAGCCGTGGCGTCGCTCAATCCGGCAATCTGGAACAGGATGCTCGTCCAGGCATGGTAGAGCGGGTTGACGGCCGCCGAAATCGCCTCCGGGACTGGCAAGGCCATCGGGATCCTGCTGGCAGCGGCCGCGGCCAACGCCTGGGCCGCCTGGTCATCCGTGAGAAGCGGCCAGGTCGGCTTGGCTAATCGCAGTCCGGCCGCGAGCAGGAAAGCCCCAGCGTAGGCAAGGATCTCGAAGTTCACCGAGAACTGGCGCTTCATCAGAACCCTCGGCCGCTGCGGGCGGCGTAGATCATGACTTCATCCGAGGCATACACCAGATCCATGGCAGCCTCGAACTTGGCCATGGCGGGCGGCGTCAGTGAGTATGTACGGCGCTCCAGCGGCCCGATGTACACATAGTCGATCCCGTAGGTCTGTAGGATCCCGACCAGCTCCGTCGTCTCGTGGGTTTGGTACAGTCGGCGCAGGTCCTCCTTGCGGGTTCCCTGAGGCTCCATGCTGCCTCGCCATTGCAGCTCATGGAATTCCCAGCCTAACACATTCGGCATCCCGGTGTGGGTAGCGATCCGGCCGAACTCGGTGTAGCTGCCGCCGACGGCCTCGGCAATCACCCCGGGCGGGAGGAACGCCCGAATCCATTCGATGGCGATCGCATCCTCCGGTCGCTCCGCAGCCAGATGGGCAGTACCGTCCAGTGTCAGCCCCGCCGGCGGCCGAAAACCATTGGTCTTGGTCCAGGTCGCCAGGGCAGGATAGACCAGTCCAAATAGCAGGGGCAGCAATGCCAGGGCCCGGAGTGCCCCTTTCCAGGAGGACTCTCGAGGCCAGAGCTCGGTCGCCACGAAGGCAGCCGAAAGCCCCAACAGCACCCAGGCCGCGTAGTAGAACTTGAAGACCGTGTTCATGCGCGTGCCGAACAGGTCCTTCAAGTAGACGAACTCCGGGCCGAGGATCAGGAGCAATCCGATAGCGGCCATGGCCAGCACGAAGGGAGTTCCAGCGGTGAAACCCGCCGGCTCGCCTTGACGGCGAAATCGCCGCAAGAGCACCGCCGCCAAGCCGAGGGCAGCCCCGATGACAACCGGGGTCAGGCCAGCCTGCAGCCGGCGGGCGATGCCCGTCTGCAGCGCCTGCTGGGCTGAGCCTGCCGCCAGCTGGTTGAGGGCGTCCGCGACCAGTCCAGGCTGCGCCGCCACTGCCGCCCCTCCCAGGAGGAGCGAGATCAGCCAAAGCCCCAGGGGAAGACCGAAGGCCAGGCCCAGGAGCAGCCAGGTATCGCGCCGAGACCAGCCTGGCGAGGCGCGCCAGACCAGCCAGACCAAGACCGGCACAAGCGGCACGGCGAACATCACCAAGAGCTGCACGAACCGTGATGGAAAGAACAGGTTGGGCAGAATGCCGCCAGCCTGGGAGGTGAACGTCGGGTACCACGGTAGATACAACAGCAACCCAAGTAGCAGCGTCGTGACGACCGTCAAGGTCGGCGGGACAAGCAGCTCCCTCCAAGCCCCCGATTTCGATTTCCAGAGCAGCACCAGATACAGCAAGGCCAAGTAGATCGGCAGATCCCAGGTGTTGAGGAAAGCCAGCGCGCCAAAGAACCAGGCGGCCCACAGCAGCTCGGAAGCGGTCAGGGAAGATGGGAACATCCCCGAAAACGTCCCGATCAGCAGCGAGCCGGTGGCAACCAGTATCCCGCCGATGATCAGCACGCCCCCGGCGGCGGCCAGCGCGCCCTGCGCGCTTCCAGACGTCTGATAGGCGCCGGCTGCTCGAGCCACCGACAGGGCCAGGACCAGCCCCAGCGCGGCGTACAGCCCGCGCCGGGCAGTCTTGGGGGACAACCCACCGGCCCAAGCCCGAATCCGGAGCTCCCCGCGCCGGGCCGACAGGAAGATCTGAAGCGTGAAGGCAATGGCGAGCAAGACGAATGGCAGTGCCAGCAAGTGAGGGTGATTGTCGGCCAGAAGGAATGAGAAGAAGGGGAACTCGTCGATGACCTCGATGTCCGCACCGCCGAGATTGCGGTCGTGAATCACACGCGAAGCCCGCCACCACCACAGGAACCGATTGGGCATCAGACTGGGAGGTGAGACCGGTGCCGCATTCAGGTCCTTGATGTCCAGCCAGGTCCAGAAGCGCGAGGTCAGTTCCCCATCGGCCCGGGCGCGCCAGCCGATATGCCCTGACCAGAGCACGTCCAGGATCCCTTCGAGATTGCCGGCGACCAAGACGAACAGCGGACCCAACAGGGCGGCGGCGTGGCGCAGCCCCGCCTGTCGCCGCTGCAACAGGCTGAGCAGGATGCTCCAGGCGCCGAGGCAGGTCAGGGCGAACCACAGGGCATTCCCCAAATTGAAGGCCACCCCGGCCGGCACCGCCGTCAGTCGAGACATGAGCGCCAGCAGGACATACCCGAAGTAGTAGTACGAGATCGCATAGCCCGAGAGCCACGGATCTTGCGGCGGGAAGCGCGGCGATTGGAGCACGGCATTCAGGTATGCCAGCTCCATCGGTTTCTCGGTTGCGGCGATCTCCGGGTTCGCCGCCCGGACCGCGGCCCATCCGACAAAGGCCAACAGAAACAGCAGCTCGGTCCAGAAGACGGTCCGCCGATGCTGGCGGATCCACGCCCAGAGATCTCGCCAGCGCCCAGCCCCGGCAACCAGCCCGCCGGCACCGAGAACAACCAAGGCACCGAAGGCGCCGGGGAAGTCATTGCGTAGGACCCCGACGGACGCCCCGAGCCACAGCAGATACCCCGACGCCAGCAAACCCAGGGCGCGACTGAGGGCATACCCGCGATCGGCCAGGTGCGGGAACAGGCGGTAGGCGATCGGCAATGCCAGAGCGCCAAGAAGCGCCGTCCAGATCCACCAGGCGATCAGGGGTGCGATCATTGCACCACCTCATAAATCGTCGTTTGCCCCTGCTGATAGGCCGGCCGGAGAATCCCCTGTTCCACCATCTTCGGGAACTTCTCCAGCCCAAATGTCGGACACTCCAAAGGCGACTGCGGAATTGTGGCGTCGATCGGCCAGCAATCCGCGGCAGCGGTGTCCGGCTGCGGCATGCCCAACGGCCAGCCGCTCAGCTCACACAGCACTCCCCCGGTGACTTCCATCGGCGAGCAGGGCTGTACAGTCTCGAAGAACATCTGCTCGAGCTGGCCTACGACGATGTATCGGACATCGTAGCGTTCCAGGAACTCCACGGCAGCCTCGATGGACCGGGTGAGATAGAAGTCATTGATCGCCAGTGCCCGATCGGTGACCACCGCCTCACCGGAGACCAGCCGCTGCTGACGCTGATGCCAATTCCAGCCCAGGACTCCTGGCAGTCCAGTGTAGATCGTGTAGCGCGAGCCCCAACGGTACTCGGGGACGTTCGCCTCGACGATCACCGGCGAGCCCTCGACGTTCTGCTGCATCCACCGAATCGCTGCGTGGTCCTCTGCCATCGAGAACGACTTTCCGAGGTCATGGTAGCTGGAGGTCAACATGTAGGCCATGCCATCTAGGCCGCGCGGCGCTTCGCTGGATATCCGATCGCGGACCTTGGCGACGGTTGCCGTCACCGGGTAGGCCAATGCCGCCCCGGCCAGCACAATCAGCCCGACCGACCAGAGCCAACGCCAGGACGGAGACCAGAATCGCAGGTCCGACCACGTCCAGGCGAGGGCTGCGGCCGATGTCAGGGCGAAAATTTCCCACACCTGCAGGTAGAACTTGAAGACAGTGTTCATGCGCGAGATGTCGCCAACGGCGACCACGACCTCGACCAGGAATGTCAGGGCCAGGGCGGCGCCGACCAACACCAGGGCATACCGCTTCTCGAGCGGCTGGCCAGGGCGCAAGAACAGCAGGCCCGCCCAGGCCAACATCGGCACGACCACGAGTGCAATAGAGTAGTCCATCGCCGCCAGGACCGCCGTCAGGGCGCCGAGCCCGATCGCCCCGGCGAAGATCAATCCTGCATACGGCCGGAGGCGAGCCAGGCGCGAGAGCGGCGTCGCCGCCATCCACTGCCGCGTCTCCCACCCCATCCACAGGATGAGCAGGAACAGGAACAGACCATGCACGGTGAAGTAGGCGTCCAGGCTGGTGGTAGATCCCTGCCAGCGGGCGATTTCCCCGTAGCCCTCGCCATACCACTGATGGTAGGGGGCATACAGCAACCCGGCCAGCGCCAACAGGCCGAAAGCCGACAGGGCGGCGTCAGCCAGCATCCGGACGTCGAGCTTTGGACGCCGGACCCAGGCGGCCGCGATCAGCCCGACAAACGCCAACGCCCGGTAGTCCGGCGCGTCCGCCAGATTGGTCGGCTCGATCGCCCCCAGGATCAGCCCCCCCACCCACAGGCCAAGCAGGATGTTGAGGGGCCTGCGTCGCCGATGGTCATCGGCCTCGATCAGCCAAGCCAGCAGCCAAACCAGAGTCAGCGTGGTCAGCAGCCGGCTAAACATGTGCGCGTGCAGGTCGGCATACAGGAACGTGAAGAACGGAAACTCGGTGATTGGACCGGCTTCGCCGCCCTCAGGCGGAATGGCCCGGCTTGGGTCCCAGTACCAGGAATCCAGACCCATTGGCAGAGGTGACTGCAGGGTCAGATAGCGACCAGCGCCGCGGGCAGCCTCCAGCAACCCCGGCAGGGCGCGTTCACCCAACTCAGCTTGAGACGCACCAATGCGTTTGAAACCGGTGTACACCATCCGCGCCGTCCCGAGGTTCCCCAGCAGCACCAGCCCCAGCGCAGCTGAGATCCCGGCGATCCGGGCGCAGCGCAGCCCGGAGCAGTCCCTTCCGGCCAGGGTGCGGGCGACCAGGTTGGATCCGCCCGAGTAGGCGACCAGCCCCAGAAGCGCGAAGAAGGTCGGCAACGCCAGGTTGTAGGCAATGGCGGGTTCGATGCCGAGCAGCTTGATCGGAACGGCGGCGAGGACAAAGCCGTAGTAGTAATAGTTGATATACCCCCCGGCGAACCATGGATCATACGGCGGGAAGGAGGTGCTCTTGAGGACCGCCGTCAGATACGACAGGTCCATCGGCTTCTCCCCGCCCTTCGACGGGTGCCACAGGTCCGGGTTGCCGATGCGAATCAGCAGATCCAGCAGAAACAGCGAGAGCGCCAGGATTTCCACCCAGGCGATCTCGCGTCGACGGGCCCGCCAGTAGCCCAGCAGTTCGTCCCGGTCCCGCCAGGCCAACGCTGCCGACAGCCCGCTCAGGAGGGCGATCACCAGCAGGATGGAAAGACGGGTGAAGGAGATCCCCAGGCTGCCAAGGATCCAGACGCCCCAGCCGACGATGACCAATCCGGCGGCCCGGGCGAGCGGGTAGCCGCCATCGCGTAGCCCCGGGAAGGCCACGCGCACGACCGGAAATGCTGCGAGCCCAAAGAGTGCGATCAACATCCACCAGACAACCGTCGCCAGCGCGGGATAGCGATTGAGCACAGACCCGGGCGGGAACAACTCGCGCCACGTGCCCCCGGCTCGCTGCCGCTCCAGTCGGTCAGCCGGCAGCATCAGATCCGGCGGCGGCTCGCCGGCCTCTTTCGGGATGACATGCACCACCCGCTGCAGGTCCACTTTGGCCAGCAAGTCGCGCACTCGCTCAGCCGAGAAGGTGTCCTGCTTGGCGAAGATCAGGACCTTCGGATGGTCGTAGACGGTGAACGCTTCTTCGGCTAGTTGGTCGCTGACTTCGACCGGCCCGAGGCGCAGGTTGCTCTCAAACACCTCGATCAATTCGTACCCCAGGCTGCCGCTGACCTCGCCTGGACTCGCTTTGGCATAACACGCCAGAACGCTCTCCTCTGAAGGGCAGTCAATCAGCAGCCGGTAGTAGGCCGTGGTGAGCGGATAGCGCTGAGGGACCCGGGGGGCGGTTCCATACTGCCGGTTCGAGGTGATGATCAGCAGGTCAGCCTGCTCGAGGCTGTCGACGATCCGCTGCGCCTTGTCGGGGACTCCGTCGAAGTCGTCGTCCTGGTCATCCTGCCAGTACAGTTCCTGGACAACACTCCCGTACAGTCCGCCGTTGTCTCGCGAGTCGACGCGCACCGGCAGGCCATCATCCCAGGAGGACTCGCTGGCGATCACCGCACCCCGCAGCCCCAAGGCCGAATCCTCGAGCATCAGGCGCAGGCGGTAGTCTCGGTCGCGCTCCACTTCGAACGGGGAATCGAATCGCAAGCTCAGCGAGATCTCGTCACCCGCCGGCAACGGCTGCGCCAGACGGCCCCGAGCCACAAGCGGGCTTCCCGGGGCGCTGTCATCATAGACCTCGGCGACGGCGATGAGCGCCTCCCCGGTGCCTCCGGGAAGGCGCCGGGCAAACGGCAGCAGCACTCCCTCGGCCGTCCCATTCTGGCGGGCAGTGAACGAGAACTCCTGCGGGATCCCCGAGGCCAGCGCGTACACCTCGCGCGGGTACCCCATGGATTCAACCGGCGAGCCTTCGCGCGACTCCGTCACCACGTCCATCGTCCCCCGCAGCATGACGGCGCCCGGTGTGTCCATGGAGAGACGGACGACGTAGCGCGGTCCAGGCTCGACCGGCAGCGCCTGGTCCAGCGGAATGACCAGCCGGGTTTCCCCGCCCTGCTCCAGCAGTTCGGCGCTGCCACTGGCCAGGGCTTGCGCCGAATCCGGCGCGGGCAGCACCTCGACTCGCAGCCGCTTGACGCCGGTTCCAGGTGCGAGGTCGGTGACGTGGGTCAGGGTGACCTCGTCGACGGTCCCGGTGACCTGGCTGGTGAAGGAGGAGTCGAACGCCTTAGCCTGGGTGAGGACAAAATCCAGCGGCAGCGGAATCGGTTCCAGCCTGGGCTCAGCCTCACCCTCGAGCAGCAGATTCGCCGGACCCGGCAGGTTGCGGTAGATCCAACGGGAAGCTGCGACCCGGGTCATCGGTTGGGTATAGACGGAGAGGAAGGCAAACGCCTGGGCGGCGGAGAGCGCAAGGACTGTCACCAGAAGTGCGCCGGCCGCGATCCGGGACGGCCGCCGCCAGCGGCCAGGCGCATTGCCCGCCTTGAACCACAGCTGCCACAAGAACCACGATCCGAGCAGGGCCAGCGTGGGATAGACCGGCAGCATGTAGCGCATCGAGGGCGTGAAGCTCGTCGATTGCCAAAGGAAGTAGGCGCCAGTCCAGGTGACCAGGAGCAAGTGCAGCCGCCACTCGCCTCGCAGCGAACGGTAGATAGCGTAAGCCCATCCCGCCCAAGCTACGATCGCGGCCGCAGGACCCATCCCCCACAACACCAAGTTGCGCAGGGCGAACAGGATCGGTGTCCGGTTGGCCCACTGCAATGCCGGGGGGAAGTCGACGTCGCCGCTGGCTTGCTGCCGGATGACAGCCATGTTGTCGAGCCACAGGGGATTCAGATGCAGCCCGAGGAACCCAGGCCCGGAGAAGGCATACGGCTGCAGGATCCGGAACACTACCAGCGAGGCGAAGGCCGCCAGTGACAGCCCAGCCACCAGACGCACCAGCTCACGTTCACGGCCCTCCCGCGGGACGGTCCAGTAGCGGGCGGCCACCGCCAGCACCAGCACCAGGCTGAGCGGTGCCGCACTGACCTTGGTGGCGACGGCCATCCCGAGGGCGATCCCGAAGAGGGCGTAGTCCAGCCAGCGACCCCTGGCCTGGGCCAGCACGGCGAAGTACAACCCAGCCACGATGAAGGTGTTCAGGAAGGGGTCGACAACGAAGAAGTGCGCGTGCTGGATCAGCAGCGGAGAGAACGCCAGCAGGGCAGCCGCCAGCAGGCCTACCCGGCGGCGGTACAGCCGTTCGCCAAGCAGATATACGAAAAGGATGCTGATCAGGTCAAACGCCGCCGAGGCCCCCCGCCCAACCAAATGAATCTGGTCGTACCCCGACTGGCCCAACCCCTCGGCCAGGAAGCGGACGAGGAAGATCGGAAGTGTCCCATAGACGAAGAAACCATGGCCAGTGTTGTGCGGATTCAGCGGCGAGGTGGCGGTATTGAAGTACTCCGCCACGGTAGCGGGCAGGCTCAGGCTGCTCTCCACCATGGTCAGAAAGCGCTCATCGGGATGCAGATGGGTGTACTCGTCCCAGTTGATGCCGGTGAGGCGCAGGTAGGCTGCGATGAGCAGGATGACGACGATCAGCCCGTCGTGAAGCCAGTCACGGGGCGGGGTGCGGGTGCGCGGCGACGGAGGGAGATCCTCATTGGGCGAAAGCGAAGGCGGCGCGGATTGCATCTAGGGCACCGGGCCCGGGCCGCGCCAGGCTTCGTCCGGGCCGCGCGCCGGAACGGCGTAGATCAGGAAGTCATGTCCTTCTTCCGGCGGAATAAAGTGGCTCAGCGTTCCGGATGGGAACACCTGCTTGAGGGTGTCCAGGCCTTCCTGGTCCTGCGGGTTCAGGATGAACAACTGCGCCCGTCGCTCCCCTTCGAGGGTGGAAAGGTCCGGCGGCCAGATGGCGTAATCTCGCAGAGGGTCGCCGGCGTGGATGCCCACCAGGCGCGTGTCCACCCAGTAGGGAAAGGCGACGACGTGAGCCGTCTGATAGCTGCCCGTGGAGGCTGCGAAGCTGCGAATCACCTCACCCATCTGGCCGGTGTTCCAGGCGGATCGCCGGAACAACCCGGCGTACTCGACGAATACCAGGCGGTAGTTCAGGCCGATCGCCACCACCAACAACGCGGCGGCCGCCCCTGCCCAGGCCGCCCGCGCCAGACGCGACGACCACTGGCGCCAGATCCAATCCAGCAGTCCGGCCAACGGGATCGCCGCCAGGGTATAGACGGGGACAATCGCCCCGGAGGCGCGGTTGGTCGCCGGGTTCTCGGCGGGGAACGCCAGCGCCATGATCGAGGGCAGCATCAGCAGGGGAATCGAGAGCAGGGTGAACAGGTCGAGCCAGGAACGGCGGCGAACATAGCGGACGGCGACTATCACGACGCCAAGATGGAACAGGGCGGCTGTCACCCAATCCAGGGCCGGACGGTGAGGGATCGAGTTCACCCAGACTTCGCCGTTGTCCCAGCCGAACATGCGCAGGGCATTCCAGGTGTTGCTCAGGAAGAGCACCAGCGGATCCCCGGGGAGCTCGCGCTCCGCTTCTCCAATTCTCGTCAGCGCCCGTAAGAACAACTGATCGGGCATCTCGATCGCCACCCGCAGCAGCGGGGTGAGAGCGATCAGGGCGATCAGGCCGGCAGCGACCAACCAGCTGGTCATCGCCAGGCGCTGCCCGCGTGCCTCGCGGTGCAGCAGGAAGAGGAGCACGCCGAAGGCAATCACGAGGGGGAGGACGCGCGTCGGCGAGTAGCCATGCAGACCCAGACCGATGAACAGCCCGCACCACAGGAAATCGTTGCGGCTGCGGCGCCGGATGCCCCGCGCCAGGAAGTACATCGCCGGCGCTACGAAGAGCGGATACAGAGGAAACCGCAGCCCCACCCGGCTGATCACGTTCGGCCAATAGGCAATCCCGGCCAGGACGAAGGCAATCAGCCCCGCCTTGCGTCCCGCCACTTCTTTGGCGAACAGGTAGACAAAAGGCAGGGTCACCCATCCCGCCAGCGCCGTGCCGATCTTCAACGTGAGGAAGGTAATGCCGGTCCCCAGAAGGGCATTGGTGGCTGCCGCCAGGTAGAACTGCAGGGCCTCGCGACCGGTGTTGCGCGGGAAGAAGATGGCGGTCAGCCCGCTCTCGACGTCCAGCACGTCCAGCAGCTTCTCGGCATGATCACTGACCATTTCGATCGGCACGCTGCGCAGGTAGGCAAACCGAAAGAACAGCGTAAGGGCAATGGCGCCGGCCGCCGCCACGCCCCAGGCCCCGACATGGATGTGAACCCGTGGCGAGCGCAGCCAGCGGGCTGCTTGGCGCAACCCGGCCCGCAACTGGATCTCG
>JALHUE010000072.1 GCA_022866145.1 Anaerolineales bacterium
CACGATGATCGGAGCGATGATCACCGAAACCAGGTTGACGACCTTGATCATCGGGTTCAGCGCCGGTCCGGCGGTGTCCTTGAGTGGATCTCCGACCGTGTCGCCGACCACGCCCGCCTTGTGGCGCTCCGACCCCTTGCCCAGATTCCTGGCCGGGTCCCTGGGCTCATCCTCGATCAGCTTCTTGGCATTGTCCCAGGCGCCGCCGGTGTTGTTCATGTACACCGCAAGCAGCTGCCCCGAAAGGATCATGCCTGCCAGGAACCCCCCTAAGGCTTCCACCCCCAGGACCAGTCCGACGAGGATCGGCGTGACAATTCCCAGCAGCCCCAGGCCGACCAGTTCTTTCTGGGCGGCCATCGTTGAGATCATGATCGGCTGCCGGTAGTCCGGAGGCACCTTGCCTTCCAGGACGCCCAGGCCGAACTGACGTCGGACCTCCTGGACGATCAGGGCCGCCGCCCGGCTGACGGCCAGGATGGCAAAGGAGGAGAACAGCCAGGGCAGGGCGCCGCCGATCAGCATTCCGACGAACACCTGCGGGCCATCGACCCGGATGCCCACACTGGCGATGCGCTCGGCCAGCGGAATGCCCAGGGCCTCCTGGGCTCGCCCCACATCCACCAGGAACGAGCCGAACAAGGCGACTGCTGCGATCACTGCCGATCCGATGGCCACGCCCTTGGTGATGGCCTTGGTCGTGTTGCCGACCGCGTCCAGGTCAGACAGAATCTGGCGGGCGGCGTTGGTTTGTTCGTCGTGCGCCTCCGACCACGACATCTCGGCAATGCCGTTGGCGTTGTCGGAGATCGGGCCGAACGAGTCCATGGCCACGTTGTTCCCGGTGAGGGTCAGCATGCCGATGCCGGTCATGGCCACGCCGTACAGAATGAAGTTGATTTCCTCGGCGCCTGAGAGCCCGGGGATGCTGCCGAAGATCAAGATCGAACTGACGATCGTGCCGGCGATGACCAGGATCGACCACACCGACGACTCATACCCGACGGAGATGCCCTGCAGGATCAGCGTCGCCGGGCCCGTGTCGGCTGCCTTGCGGATCTCCTTCACGGGTGCGTAGTGCGTGCCGGTAAAGTACTCGGTCATGCGGTCGATCACGATCGCCAGGAGCACACCGGCCGCTACGGCCAGCGGGGTGCGCCACCAGCCGCCCCAGGCCTGCATCTCGGGACTGTTCAGGTACAGGTAGCCGGCGCCGAAGAACAGGGCGGCCGATATCGCCGCCGACGACAGGAAGCCGCGGAAGATCGCCGCCATGGCGTCGCCGCTCTTGCCTGGGCCGGCGCGCACGGCATATGTCCCGATAATCGACGATAGCACCCCGATGCCGCGCACGATCAGCGGGTAGAGGATCCACTCGAGCATACCCGTGAGGTGCCACAGCGCCAGGCCCAGGATCAGTCCGGAGACGATGGTCACCTCGTAGCTCTCGAAGATATCGGCTGCCATCCCGGCGCAGTCGCCGACATTGTCGCCCACCAGGTCCGCCACCACGGCCGGGTTGCGGGGGTCGTCTTCCGGGATGCCGGCCTCGATCTTCCCGACAAGGTCGGCGCCGACGTCGGCTGCCTTGGTGAAGATCCCGCCGCCGACTCGCATGAACAGCGCCACCAGCGTTGCGCCGAAGCCGAACCCCAGCAAGGCGTCAGGGGCGGCGATGCCGAGCAGGATGAAGATCAGGGTGCCGCCCAGCAGGCCTAGGCCATCGGTCAGCATCCCGGTGATCGTGCCGGTCCGGTAGGCGATGCGCAGCGCTTCGGCGAAAGACCGGCGTGAGGCCGAGGCCACCCGGACGTTGCCTTGCACCGCCATCCGCATGCCGAGCTGCCCGACCAGCAGGCTAAAGCTGGCTCCTACCAAGAAGGCCACCGCCCGCGCCATTCCGATCGTCAACCGGACCTGGTCAGGGGTCATGTCGGCGAAGCGCAGGCGGGCTTCAGGGCTCGGCTCTACGATGTAGACCGAAAGGAACAGGGCGACCGTCAGCACCGCCATCACCGGCAGAATGGACCGCAATTGGCGTCGGAGATAGGCGTCGGCGCCATCCCGGATCGCGCCCCAGACCTGCTGCATCTTCTCGCTGCCCTTGTCCTCCCTGAGGATCTGCGAGCGAAGGTACAGCGCGTACAGCAGGCCGAGAATCGCGACTCCCAGGATGCTCCACACGGCGACTTGTTCGAACGTGGACAATCCCTGCATCAGGGCGCTCCTTGGATGGATTTTGGCGAACCCGGGGGCCAAGTAGCCTGATTTTACGGTAGCGTTCGGTGCCAGTCAAGCCAGGCCAAAGGCGTATGAGAATCGCATGAGAATCCGCCCGCCCTGTTGACTACCCCTTCCAGTTGTCTGTATAGTCACTTGGATAGTCGTCTGGTTTCCCTGCGCACCTGTTCTGCGCCCCCCGACCCAGGGGGGCAGCGACCCTACCCCCGACGACCCGCGAAGCCACCCGATCGGAGTATTGACTGCCGTGATTCGCGTTGCAGGCTTGAGCAAGTCGTACGGCCCGCATCTCGCCGTCCACGACCTGACCTTCCACGCCGACCGCGGGGAGGTCCTCGGCTTTCTCGGCCCGAACGGTGCCGGCAAGACCACGACCATGCGCATCCTGGCCGGCTTCATGCCGCCCACGGCCGGGTCGGCGCGTGTCGCCGGTTTCGACGTCGTGGAGCAGTCGCTCGAGGTTCGCCGGCGGGTGGGCTACCTGCCCGAGACCGTTCCGCTCTACCCCGAGATGTCGGTCCGCGAGTACCTGACGTTCATGGGGAGCCTGCGGCGCGTCGCCGGGCTGGCGGAACGCATCGAGGCGGTCCTGGAGGAAGTCGGCCTGAGCGAGCGGACGGAGAGCACGATCGGCAATCTCTCCAAGGGGTTGCGGCAGCGCTTAGGGTTGGCCCAGGCCCTGCTGCACCAGCCGGAGGTCTTGATCCTAGACGAGCCGACGATCGGCCTCGACCCCGGCCAGATCATTGAGGTGCGCCGCATCATCCAGAACCTCGGCACGCAGCGCACGGTGCTGCTCTCGACCCACATCCTGTCCGAGGCGCAGCAAATGTGCGACCGCGTGCTGATCATCAATCGCGGGGTGATTGTGGCCGAGGACACGCCGGGAAACCTGCAGGCGCAGTTGGCCGGCGCCGAGCGCTTCCGGGTGGCGGCCTCCGTTGATGGCGAGGAACTGCGGCAATTGGTGCTGGCGGTGACCGGGGTGACGGCGGTGCGCTTCTCGGGAGGTCAGGGGGAGGTGGAGGTCTCCGGCACGCCCGGGCAGGACCTGCGCCCGGCCGTTGCCCGCCGGATCGTCGAGGCCGGGCACGACCTGTACGCCTTGACTCCCACCGGCCTGAGCCTGGAAGAGGTGTTCCTCCAGCTGACGCGGGAAGAAACCCAGGCCAGGGAGGCAACCTAAACATGCGCAACGTGTGGATCATCGCCGCCCGCGAACTGCGCCACTACTTCGTCTCACCCGTGGCGTATGCCCTGGCGTTCATGGTCTTTCTGATCCTGGGGGGGATCTTCTTCATCAACGTGTTCTTCGGCCTGCAGTCCGGCTACGTCAGCCCGGATGGCCGGATCGTGATGGGCCCGCTCGTCACCATCCTGCTCTTCATCACGCCGGCGATCACGATGCGCCTGATCGCGGATGAATACCGGATGGGCACAATCGAGCTGCTACTAACTGCGCCCGTGCGGGATTGGGAGCTGGTGACGGGGAAGTGGCTCGGCTCGATGCTGTTCATGCTGGCCATCCTGGTGGTGACCTGGGCCTACCCCCTGATCCTGCACCGCATGTCGACCCCAGGCATTGACCAGGGAATTCTGCTTGCGGCCAGCCTGGGCATCGTGCTGATGGTGGCGGCCATGCTGGGGATCGGGGTGATGGTGTCGGCCTTCTTCCGCAGCCCGCTGGCGGCGTTCTTCGTCACCCTGTCTGTGCTGCTGGTCCTCTGGATCGCCGGCGGACTGGGAGTCGGCACCGGCGTGGCAAGCGAGATTGCCCGCCAGCTGAGCTTCGTCGACCACTTCTACGGTAGCTTTTACCGGGGCCTGCTCAGCCTGCCAGATGTTCTGTACTACGTTAGCCTGACGGTGTTAGCGCTGTTCCTGGGCGCGCAAGCCGTCGAGGCCCGAAGGTGGGGATAGCGTGAATCGCTCCAAGCTGGCATCGATCGCCTGGGTGGCCGGCGCTGCCCTTCTGCTGGCTAGCCTGGCTTGGTACGTGATCAACCAGGCCTCAGACCTGACCTTGCAGATCGGGGTTGCCCTGGGCTTCCTGCTTCTGGCAGCTGCCGTTCTGCTTGACCCGCAGCGCCTCCGGCGTGCCTTCACCGGCCGGCAGGCGCGCTACGGCAGCAACGCCCTGCTGCTGACAGCGGCCGTCGTCGGCGTCCTAGCCGTCGTCAATTTTCTCGCCTACAACAATCCGCAGTCGATCGATTTGACGGAGACCCAGGACTTCAGCCTGACACCGGAAACGCTCTTGATCCTGGACCAGCTGCAAGAACCGGTGCAGCTCATCGGGTTCTACACACCGGACTCAGCCGACGGGCGAGACCTGACGCGCGCCCTGTTCGATGTCTACCAGCGCAACAGCCGGGGCAAGATCACCTATGAGTTCACCGACCCGCGGGCCAACCCGGTTGCGGCGGATCACTACGGGGTGCAGCGCGATGCCAGCATTGTTGTGACAGTTGGCAGCGCCTCCGAAGTGCTCTCCTACCCGAGCGAGGAGGAGGTCACCGGGGCAATCCTGCGCCTGACGAATCCCGAAGGGCGCAAGGTCTACTTTATCGTCGGCCACGGGGAGCGGGACCTGGACGGAGTCGACGAAGCCGGGTACAGCCAGGTCCGACAGGCGTTGGAGGCCAAGAACTATCAGGTCGACACGCTGAGCCCATTGAGCGAAGGCTCCATCCCGCAGGACGCCCTGGCACTCGTGATCGCCGGCCCGAGCGTTGACCTGCCCGAGGCGGAAGCGAAACTGATTGAAGAGTACCTCTCCCAGGGTGGGGCGCTGGTGGTTCTGGCCGAGCCTTCGGCTGCTCTGGCTGCCCAATCGCCGGTCGAGCCTCTCGGCGGCTACTTGAAGCAGAAGTGGGGGGTCGAGTATCAGGATGACCTGGTGCTGGACCTGACTTCCTCGCTGCCGCTCACGGCCATCGCCGCCGAGTATGGCGAGCATCCAATCACCACTCGAATGCGCAACCTGCGATCGTACTTCCCCTCGGCCCGCAGCCTGCAGCTGCAATCCGCAGCCGAGAGTCCGCTGCAACCAACACCCCTCTTGCGCACCGCATCCAACTCGTGGGGGGAGACGGACTACGCTTCGCTCACCGAGGGCGGGGATCTCGCCTTCGACGAGGGCGTAGACTTTCCCGGTCCACTGTTGCTGGCGGCGGCCGTGGAAGACCCCGAAACCGGATCGAGGCTGGTGGTTATCGGCGATTCGGACTTCGCGGCCAACGCCGATTTCCTCGCTCTGGGCAATGGGGACCTGCTGGTCAACAGCATCGACTGGGCGGCGCGTCAGGAGGCGCTGATCAGCCTGACGCCCAAGCCGGCCATCTCGCGCTTTGTGCTTCCGCCCTCCACCCAGGTGATCGGTGGGGTCTTTTTGATCACGATCATCTTGATCCCGGCTGCGGTTTTGGCGGCCGGGACCTATGTCTGGTGGAGCCGGCGGCGGCGCGGCTGAGCGGGGGGCGGGATGATCCGGCGGAGCACTTGGGTGGCCTTGGCTACCTTGGCCACAGTGGTCGTGGTGGCCGTGGTCTGGACTCAGTCCAGGGGCCAGTCGGACCCCGGGCCGGCGGAGCGGCCCCCGACCCCGGCTCCGCTGTGGTCCGTGGAATCGGCAGCGGTCCGACGGCTTGTGGTGGAGGATGGGCAGGGCGCCGTGCTGCTGGCGGCCGCTCGCGGGGGGGAGACCGGCTGGGTGCTGCAAGCGCCGCAGTCGGCGCCGGCAGACGCCGGGCGGCTGGAGCGGGCGGTCAGCTGGCTGATCAGCCCTCCGGTTCGAGCAGAGCTTGACTTGCAGGCAGATCTGGCGCCGTTCGAACTGGACCCACCTCGCTACCGGGTCCGGCTGGAAACCGCCGATAGCGCCGAGCGATCGTTCGCCATCGGTCGGGTGGCCCCTACCGGAGACACGGTCTACGTCCTGATGCCGGGTAGGCCTGGAATTGTGCTGCTGAGCGACTACGGAGTCGCTGAAGTTCTCAGCCTGCTGGATCCGTTGCCGGTGGTTCCTCAGGGGACCGCCGTGCAAACCGAAGCGACCGCGAGCCCGTAGGATGTTCAGACGAGTGTGTGCGTGCCGGCGCCAGAGACGGCAATTGCGCCGGATTGATTCGGGTGCGGATTGATTGTATTCTGGAAGTGAGAATGGCCAACAAGCGCAAGAAGACGACCACCGAGAAGACGATGCGACTGCCCTTTCCCCGGACGGATGACGAGGGGATTCCGCTTGAGGCGGTGATCGAGGAAACCCCAGCGGCCGAGGAGGAGAACCCGGCGATCGATCAGTTGATCGAGCTGGGGCGCGAGCGAGGCTTTGTCACGATTGACGACATCCTCTCGCTCTTCCCTGAGGCCGAGCGCGACCTCGATCAGCTGGAGGAGACGTACGCCGCCTTGTTGGCGGCCGGGATCCCCTACCTTGACGAAGTGGCTGAGGCGGAAGACCTGACCGATGATGAAGGGATCGAGGAGGATGCGGGCCCACCGGAGGCCGGCGATGACCTGGTCCATCTCGATGCCGATGACACGGTCGGTCTGTACCTCAAGGAAGTCGGGCGGGTGCCTCTGCTCACCGCTGAGCAGGAAGTTTCGCTTGCGAAGCGCATTGAGCGTGGGCGCAAGGCGCGGGAGGAGCTGGCGGCCGGACCGGTCTCGGCCAAGCGCCGTCGTGAGTTGCGCCTACTGATTGAGGACGGCTGGGCGGCGCGCGAGCACCTGATCACCGCCAACTCCCGCCTGGTGATCAGCGTCGCCAAGAAGTACATGGGACGCGGCGTGCCGTTCCTCGATCTGATCCAGGAGGGCAACATCGGTCTGATTCGCGCCGCCAAGAAGTTCGACTACCGGCGGGGCCACAAGTTCTCGACCTATGCCACCTGGTGGATCCGCCAGGCCGTGACGCGCGCCATCGCCGACCAGGGTCGCACGATCCGCGTTCCGGTGCACATGGGCGATCAGATCAACAAGCTGCTGCGGGTGTCGCATCAACTGACGCAGCGCCTTGGCCGGGATCCGTCGACCGACGAGCTGGCCGATGCCCTGACGGTGGCCCCCAAGAAAGTCGAAAACATGATCCAGGTGGCGCGCCGGCCTCTGTCCCTGGAGACCCCCACCGACGAGGACGAGGACTCGGTCCTGGGCGACTTCATCCAGGACGAGGAATCGCTGGCACCGGCGGAAGCCGTCACCCAGAACTTGCTGCGGGAGCATCTGGCGGAAGTCCTCAACATGCTCCCGCCCCGCGAAGTCCGCATTCTCCAACTGCGCTACGGCCTGCTCGACGGGCAGAGCTACACCCTGGAAGAGGTCGGCCGCAAGATGGGCGTGACCCGCGAACGCGTGCGCCAGATCGAAGCTCAAGCCCTGAGCCGATTGCGCCACCCGAGCCATCGGCGCAAGCTGGCCGATTACCTGCGCGACTAGGTTCGGGCGGCCGGCGCCGGCAGGCGGCGCACAACCCCTCCCCGCCCGGCAGCCTTCAACTCTCTGGATGGTCGAACGTCAGTGCGAGCGGACTGGCGACCTGCTTGGGGCGGGGAGCGTGTGCTTTCCCGATATCGACTTGATCCGGGGTGAAGACGGAAGCCTTCGGTCTGCGGTCGGATGCCTGCGCTGACACGGCCTGGCTCTAAAGCCTGCGCCCAGCCCGAGCCTCCCACCTTGTCCGGGAGCTGACGCCATTACCGCGGTGGGGAACGGGCAGCGTGGCATCAGCTGGCCGGTTGGCAGTCGATGGTAGAACCCCTCATGGCTTGGGGAACCGGGCGAGGCGGACGAGATTCCATTCCCTGACACACTGTCTTCGCCTGCCGCTGCCCGCCCGTCAAGGTCAGCCTGCTGGAAGGCCAGGCCCAGGTCCAAGCGGTAGGCTAGGTCGCTGCAGCGGACGAAGACTTGGCGGGCCCGGAGCGCAGGATCCGCACGCTCTCGGTCAGCGCCAGAGCGATCCACACGCACAGGGTGGGGACGAGAGGCAGGTAGTAGCGCTGAAAGGCGAGGGGCACCGCCGCCAGCAGGGCCGCCGTCTGGACCAGCGTAAGCAGGAGCATCAGGGCGGCGTCCCTGCGGACGGCCGCAGCGGCGCTTCCCAGCCGGCGTAGCCCAAGAGCCATCCCGAGCAGCGCCAGGAGCAGCGTGATCGCACCGCCAACCAGGCCGCGCCCAAGGTGGGTGGCGGACTGCTCCAGGTAGGCGCGCTGAGCCGTCCCGAGGGCCACATCATAGTTGCCTGCTTCCCGCACCTGTGGCTCGGCGAAGTACAGCGAGGCGATCAGCCCCGAGGCGCGCTCGGCCGCCGAGTCCATCACCTGCAACCCGCCGGAGGCGCCGAAGTCGGCGATCTGATCGGCCACCAGCTGGCGGCGTTCTGCGATCATAGCAGTGGTAGTCTCCAGCGGCCGGCGCCAGGCGACTGGATTCAGGATCGCCCACACCACGGTCAGGGTGACGCAGCAGGTCGCCAGGCGAATCCAGGTGCTGCCTCGCGACCGGTCCGGCAAGGCACTGCTCCACCCCACGCCCAGAAGGCCCACCGGCAGCAGCGGCAAAGTCGACTGCTTGGTGGCCAGTGCCAGGCCGAGGCTCAGCCCCGCCAGCCAGGGGTGCCGGTCGCCCCACAGCACGCCGGCCATCACCAGCGACACTGCCAGGATCAGCGCTCCTTCGGCCATCGCTCGGCGTCCGTGCAGCAGAACCAGGGCGTTTGTCGCCAGCAGGGCCACAGTCACCACCCCGGTGCCTGTGCCTCCCAGACGCCGCCCGACCGCGAACAGCGGCAGCAGGCTGAGGGCGATCAGGGCGGTGCTCGCCAGGCGCGCTGACTGCAGCAGGCCGGGGGAGGGAATGGCACCCCGCTGCCGATTGACCTCCCATGAGGCCGTCCAATCCCAATCCGCGGGAAGCGTGCTCGGGCCATAGCCAGCGAATCGGCGGCCAATCGCCAGGGTGTACTTGGCCGCGGGCGCATTCAGCAGCCGGTACGCCATCTCGGCCGGCAACCGTGCTTGGCTGGTGTAGGCCATGGAAATCGGATCCGAGGCAAACCGCTCGAGGTCCTGGCTCTGGACGAGCCATGACGTTTCGTCCGGGTGGAATGGGAGGGCGTCGATCCCCAGGAACAAGAAGGCCGCCACCAGAGCGATGACGAGGCCGATGACAAGCTGTTTCCAGGGCAGCCAGGTCATGGCGCCCCATTCGCGCGGTAGACAAGCATGCCGCGGCTGCCGTAGATGTCCGTCGGAATGCTTTCAATCAATTCGTAGGCGGCCAGGAAATCGGGTTCCTTCAGCAGTGTGTTGCGGCCATAGACCTCTAGGATCACCAGCCAGGTGGGGCGCTGCTCTAGTATCAGGGCGCTGGGGATGGCGTAGTTGATGACATAAGCCTCGGGCGGCAGTGGGTAGTATCCGCTGGCGGCGGGTGTAATCAAGCCGACCGTGTCGAGCATCCGGGCCGAGGTGAAGAACCCCAGCGCGCCGATGTCGCCGGCCGCCAGCACCTCTCCGTCGGCAATTCTCGGCTTCAACTGAGCTGCGACCTGCTGGTAAAGGTCCTCGAGGGCGGTGTACGCCATGCGTGGCGCCGGCCGCGCCGGCCCATGATCGGGATGCAGCGTCCAGCCGTTCAGCATGAGCAGTAGGGCGGGGACGGCAAAGGCGTAGGCCAGCCTCGGCCGCCGCAGATCGCGGGTCAGGCGTTCAACACCAATGAAGATCCCCAGAATGAAGACCGGAAGCGGGGGCGCCAGGTACCAGCGGAACAGCAACGGATTGGCGATGGCATAGGCGACGAAGAACGCCGCGGGGTAGACGAACATCGGCCACTGCGTGAAGGTCCGCCGGATCACAGCCATCGAACCCAGAAGGTACAGCGCCAGGTAGAGCAGCAGGCCGACCAGGAGCCAGCGCGGCCCGAGAGCCAGCTGCTCCATGAATGGAGTCCCGAAGTGCTGCAAGAGGCGGACGAGGGCAGCATCCGGTGGCAGGTTGTAGGCGACAGCCTTGGCGGCCAGGGTGTGGGGAAGGGGGCTGCCGTAGCTGGCCCAGCCAAACGCACCCCATAAGGCGAGGGGGAGCAGGCCGGTGAGGACCTCCCTCCAGCGGATTGGCAGCGGCGACGGATTCCAGCGGCCAGCGGGCATGCTGCGCCGAAGCCTCTCAACCACCAGCGGGAGGAGAAACAACAGCGCATCTGGCCGGGTGAGCAGGCTGAGTGCACCAAGGAGGGCGGCGCGCGCCGGCTGTTCCTTTGAATGGAAGTAGAATGTCGCCAGCATGCAGGCGACAAACACGCTGGTCTCCATCCCGCCGATGGCGAACGTCACGGACCAAGGGGCGATTGCCCATGCCAGCGAGGCGAAGATGCCTGCCAGGCCCCAGCTCAGCCGCCGGCCAAGCAGCACGAGCAGGGCGCAGTTCAGCCCATCGGCAAGTGCGTTCACAATGACCGCCGTTTGGGGCAGCGCAGCGCCCGCCCGGCCTGTCAGAACCGATGAGCTTGCCAGCAGCAGGGTGTAGACAGGAGTTGTGGTGCCCAGCACCGCTTCACCGGGGTTGTACACCATGCCGTGCCCCTCGAGCAGGTTCTGGGCGTAGCGAAAGGTGATGTAGGCGTCGTCGATGATGCGCGGGCCGGGAATCAGGCGAAGCCCGATGGCAAGCAGGCCGATCCACAGCGCCGGGCTGGTGAGCATCCGCCGGACCATATGACGATTATACAGACGGACACCGCCTCCGGCGGATCAGGCACAAGTCCCACCCGGCTAATTGGGATTGCGCTCGGGCTTGCCGTCCTGGCGGCCGCCCTCAAGCTGATTCTTCTGAAGCTGGACGTATTCCCCTTCAACGCCGACGAGGCAATCGTGGCCTTGATGGCCAGGCACATTCTGGCCGGAAGGATCCCGGTCTTCTTCTACGGCCAGGCGTACATGGGAAGCCTGGACGCCGTCTTGGTTGCCGCCGCCTTCCGCATGCTCGGCGAGTCGGTGCTTGCGATCCGAACCATCCAGACCGTCTTGTACTCAGCCACGGTCGCCACAGCCGTGTACCTGGCCTGGAAGATCCATGGCAGATTGTGGCTGGCCTTCGCTGCCGGCTTGCTGCTGGCAATACCGACCGTGAATACCACCCTGTATACGACCGTCTCCCTGGGTGGCTACGGTGAGGCGATTCTGATCGGAAACTTGCTGATGTTGGCGGCCTGGGCAAGCTGGCAGAAACCGGAGCGTCAGGCGGCCTACCTGGCATGGGGTTTCCTGGCCGGGCTGGGGATATGGGCCTTCGGCCTGGTGCTGGTGTTCGTGGTGCCCACCGCGCTGCTTGTGGCCTGCAGCTTGCGGAAGCTCACCCGGCCTGCAGCCGGCAGCCGACTGCTGCTGGCCCTGGCCGCGGGCGCGGCCGGGCTGCTGCCATTGCTGGTTTGGATCGCCGCCAATGGGGCCCATGCGGCGCTGCTGGAGCTCGCCGGCAGTGCAATCGCCGGGGCGAGCCCCGCCGGTGTGCTCCCAGCATTGGCGTATCGGGCAGGTAATCTGCTGCTGTTCGGCACGACCGTGGTGATGGGCATGCGCCCGCCGTGGTCGGTCGAATGGCTCAGCCCATGGCTGTTGCCTGTCGTCTTCGGCTTCTGGCTGGCGGTCGCCGCCTTTGCCCTTCGGGCGCTGCGGCGGGTCGACTCCGCCCGCGCCGGGAGGTGGATGCTCGGCGGTGTGGTTCTGGCCACGGTCCTGGGCTTCGTGCTGACGCCGTTTGGCGCGGACCCTTCCGGCAGGTACTTCCTGCCGCTCCTCGTTCCCCTGGCGGTCTTTGCTGGCGAGTTGCTGGACGGTGTACGAGACCGCTGGGGGCTGGCCTGGGGCGTTGCCCTGTTAGCGGGTATCGGGCTCTTTCATCTGATCGCCACCTCACAGGTGGCCTCGGCCTCACCCCCCGGGTTCACCACCCAGTTCGATGCCGGCACCCGGATTGACCATCGCCGCGACGCTGAGCTGGTTCGGTTCCTGCTCGAGCAGGGAGAGACCCGCGGCTATACGAACTACTGGGTCGCGTACCCGCTGGCATTCCTCAGCCGTGAGCAGGCCGTGTTTGTGCCAGCGCTTCCCTATCACGCCGACCTGAGGTATTCGCCTCGCGACGACCGCTATCCGCCCTACCAGCAAGCCGTGGCGACGGCCCCCCGCGTGGCCTACATCACCACCGGCCAACCGCTGCTCGAGGAACGGCTGCGGGCGGGTTTCGGGGCGCTCGAGGTGGAGTGGCGGGAAGCGGTCGTCGGGGACTATCATGTCTTCTATGACTTCGGCCGGCCCATCCGCCCCGAAGAGCTCAACCTTCGGCCATCGCCGCTCGGGCCGATCGCAGGGGAGTGAAGCAGGGTGAGCTACCGGGTGTTCGTGTTCATCCTGGTGACGCTGGCTGTCCTGGTCATGGTCGCCAGCAGCCCGGTAGTGGATAGTGACACCTGGTGGCACCTGCGCGCCGGCAACTGGATGCTGGAACACCATCAGCTGCTGCTCACCGACCCGTTCTCGACCACCCGGCAGGGCCAGCCCTGGATCTACCCGGGTTGGCTGGCGCAGATCTCGATGGCCGCTGCCCACCGGCTGGGGGGGCTGGCCGGGCTGCACCTGTGGACGGCGTCGATCCTGACGCTGACGTTTGTGCTGGTCTGGTTCACGCTTGAAGGTCCGCTTCTCTCACGGGCCTTCGTGCTGCTATTGGCGGCGGCGACGTCGAGTGTCTTCTGGTCGGCGCGGCCGCATGTCCTCTCGCTCGCCCTGACGGCCGGCCTCTTGCTCCTCCTCGAGCGCTACACCGCCCGCCGCAGCCGTTGGATCTGGCTGTCGGTTGTGCTGATGGCGCTTTGGCCGAACCTGCACGGTGCCTTCCCGACCGGGCTGCTGCTCATCGGTCTCTACCTGGCGGCACACCTACTGGACATGGTCGGTGAAATCTGGAAGGGCCCCTCCAAGCCAGCGGACGTGTGGAGGGATGTGCGTCGGCCGGTTCTCACCCTGGCGGGCTGCCTGGCTGCCGGGGTCGTGGCGATCGGGCTGAATCCGCATGGCTTCGCCATGCTCGGCTACGCCGGCAAGACACTCTCGATCGGCGTCTTGCGCGACTTCGTGCAGGAGTGGCAGTCGCCGGACTTCCATGATCCTCGATCGCAGCTCTTCATCCTCATGCTGGTGATGCTGCTGGCGGCCTTTGCTTCGACGCTTCGCCGCCCGGCCACCCGCGAAGTGCTGCTGGTGACGACATTCGCCGCCATGGCCTTCTTGGCCTGGCGCAATGTCGCCCTGTTCGCGGTGGTTGCTGCGCCGGTGATCTCGCGGCATGTCGCCTCATCGCTCAGCCGTTTCCCGCCCTTGAGCAGCCGGGGCCGGGATCTTCCCCCCCAACTTGCCCGGCGCCTGAACCTCGGCCTCAGCCTTGGCTGGCTGCTGGTGGCAGGAATCTTGCTCGTGCGCTTCCTGGAGCCGTCCCGCCTCAAGCAGTCAGCGCTGGCCCCGATGCCGGCCGCCGCCATCGAGCGCATCCAGCAGGATCGACTGCCCGGCCCGTTGTTCCACAGCTACAACTGGGGCGCCTACATTACATGGGAGATGTATCCTGACTACCTCAGCTTCGTCGATGGCCGCACGGATCTGTTCGACGACTCGATCCTTCTGGATTACCTGCGGGCCTGGCGCGGCGAACCGGGGTGGGAGGGCGTGCTGGATCAGTGGGGGATCCAGACCGTCCTGGTGGAACCGCAGGCGCCCTTGGCGATCCGCCTACAGGCCGCCGGCTGGCAGAACGTGTTTGCCGACGAGAAGGCCGTGGTGTTCTTGCGGCCCGAAGGCTGAGCGAGCCCTCGGATGAGGCGACCCGGATGTTGACCTCAATTCCCACCTCCCCCGGAGACCGGCTGTGAGGGGGTCGGCTCAGCCGAGGTGGCTGGCGCCGCTGCTTGTCCTCCTGGTCGTGGGACTGGTCGCCGGCCTGACGGTAGTCAACTACCAATTCGCGCAGGGTTCGCCTGGCGGCAATGACTTCCTCGCCCGCTGGAACGCGGCCAACATGTGGCTCAGGGAGGGCTACAACCCGTACGACCCCCAGGTCAGCCTGCGCGCGCAGAAGTACATCTATGGCCGGGAGGCCGACCTCGGGGCGGGCGAGGATCTGGCGCATTTCGTCTACCCGATGCCCTCGATGGTGTTCTTTGCCCCCTTCGGCCTGCTGCCGTATGCCGAGGCGCGGGCGGTATGGATGACCATCCTGGAGCTCGGGTTGGCCTTGCTGGGAGTCCTCGGGATCGCGCTGGCAGGCTGGAAGACCCGGATGCTCGTGCTCATCGCCATCCCGGTGTTCTCGGTGCTGTGGTACCACGGCGTCCGAGCGGTGATCGTCGGCCAGTTCTCCGTCATCGAGAGCTTGCTGCTCATCGGCGCCCTGGCCGCGATCCAGCGCCAGCGAGACCTGCTGGCGGGTGTCCTGTTGGCCCTTTCGATCAGCAAGCCGCAAATGTCGTTCTTATTGATCCCGTTTGTGCTTCTTTGGAGCGTGCGCGCCCGACGCTGGAGCCTGCTCGCCGCCTTCGCCGCCGTTTTCCTCGGTCTGTTAGCGGGTTCTTTTGCTTTGGTGCCTTCCTGGCTGATTGACTGGCTGCGCCAGCTGGTTGCCTACCCCAGCTACACCTCCTTGGGCTCTCCGGTATCGATCCTGGTCGAGGTCCTCCCCGGTGATCCCCGCTGGCTGACCGGGCTGCTTTCCGGGGCGCTCATCCTGGGGCTTCTGTGGGAGTGGCGATCGTCGCAGGGCAGCGCCGATGCCGTGTTCCAGTGGACAGCCGCGCTGACGCTGACCATCACCAACCTGGTGGCCTTCCGGACCGCGACCACCCATTACGTCATCCTGCTCCCCGCCCTCTGCCTGCTGTTCGCAGAATGGAGCCGGCGCTGGGGAAGCCAGGGAGTGCTGGCGGCGCTGGGCGCCATGGCCTTGCTGGGCGTCGGCCTGTGGGTGCTCTTCTTCGCCACCGTCGAAGGCAACCAGGAGAGTGCCTGGATGTACTTTCCCGTGCCGGTGGTTTCCCTGATCGGCTTGTGGTGGATCCGCTGGTGGGTCCAGCGTAGAGCCCGCACGGCCTTCACGTAGTGGTCCGAGGACAAGCGGTCGCATGACTTCCTGGTTAGCACGCGGGTCGGCGCACGTGGGACGCTGGGCGGGGAGTCTGGCGGAGCGGCCGCGTCGCGCCGGCTTCTCCCTGGTGCTTCTCGCGCTTATCCTGCGACTTCCCACCGTAGGGTCACGGCCGATGTGGTATGACGAGGCCTTCTCTGTCCTGTTTTCTTCCAAGGGCCTGCCGAGGATGCTCCAGGGCTCGGTCGATGCGGAGGTGCACCCGCTCCTGTACTACAGCCTGCTGTCAGGATGGATGCGGGCGATGGGAGACACCCCGATCGCGGTCCGAGGCCTGTCGATTCTGTTCGGCCTGGGGAGCGTCGTGTTGGGGTATGCCATCGGCCTGCGGCTGATGTCACCCAGGCAGGCATTGGCCGGAGGTGCCTTGATCGCCTGCCTGCCGTTCCAGGTGCACTACGCCCAGGAAGCTCGAATGTATTCCCTGCTGGCGTGCCTGCTGCTGGGGGCGACGCTCGCTTACCTCACGGGCGTTCAGCGCAAAGGCTGGCTGCCCTGGTTTGCCTTCGCGTTGCTCGCTTGCGGCGCAATGTATGCCCACTACCTGGCAGCGTTCTACTTGATCCCCTTGTCCCTGACCTCGCTCTTCCTTGGCAACCGGCGCGTGCTGCTGGCGACCGCCGGCTCAGCCCTGCTGGCAGTGCTGCTGTTCCTTCCCTGGGTTGGCCTGCTTGCGGGCCAGTGGGCGCGACTTTTCCAGGGGTACTGGATCCGAGTGCCGGGTCTCGAGGAGCTGGTGCGCACACTCCTGGTCTTCGGGGTCGGCCTACCTGTGCCGGACCAGTTTCTCCCCGTTGCCTTGTTCCTGGTCATCTTGGTGCTATGCATCGCATTGCTGCAGACCGTGGGCGCTGCCAGGCGGCGGCCGGTGGGGTGGCTGCGCGGCCTGTGGCTGCTAGGGATGGCAGGCGCCCCGGTGATGCTGCTCTTCCTGGTCTCCCAGTGGGTCCCGGCCTACCTGGAGCGGGCCTTGCTTCCGTCCGGAGCCATGTTCGCCTTGTGGTTGGGCTGGGCACTTGTCTTTCCAGGCGGGTCGCCCCGTCTGCAGTCGACAGCCTGGATCGCGCTCGTCGGCCTCATAGCGATCGGCTTGTGGGGGTTCTACACGTACGACGGATTCCCGTATGCTCCCTTCGATGAGATCAATCGGCAGGTCGCAGGTGAACGAGAGGCGGAGGAGGTGATCGTCCACGCCAACAAGCTGACGGCACTTCCCGCCGCCTACCAGGACCCGACGATCCCTGCCCGGTTCCTGGCAGATCGCCCGGGGTCAGGGAGCGAGACCCTGGCCCCGGCAACCCAGCGGGTCCTGGGACTGACAGCCGATGCCGATGTCGAGCAAGCGGTCAAGGGCGCTTCCGGCGTTTGGCTGGTGCTGTTCCGACAGGAGATGGACGAGTATCGGCTGCTGGGAATCGATCCTCATCCGGCGATCGAGGCTCTGCTTGCCGCCTATGAGCTTGTCGGCGAGACCGCGCATGGGGATGTGATCGTGCAGCACTATCGATTGAGGAGCGGCCAATCCGGATGAACGACAAGCGCGCCGAACAGACCGGGAGGGGGCCAGCGGGAACCGGCGCACCGAAGCCGGGAGCGGGAGACGGGGCGCAGCGTCCCTGGCTGGCATTCATCGCCATTGGCCTGTTCTTCACCCTGGTTGCAGCCTACTTCGTCTCGCACAAGCCCTTTACTCCGGCCAATGTGTTCGCCATCGCCTCGACCACGCGAGATGTGCTGCTCGCCGGTGCGCTGGTGGCCGTTGCCGGCGGCATTGGACGCCGTCTGCTGCCGACGCCGCATGCCAGCTCTACCGCCTCGCTCTCCCTGCAGGCCGCTTTTGGGTTGGGCGTGATGGGGCTGGGTTCGCTGTTTGTGGGATGGTGGGGTGGGGCGCGGGCCTCCGTCGCCTGGGTCGGACTCCTGGCGCTGGGCCTGGCCTTCGGGCGCAGCGCCCTGCGCTGGTGTAGCGGCTGGCGCAGCAGCCTGCGGGCTCTGGCGCAAGCTGACCCGGTGACACAGGCGGCCGTGGCCTGCGCCGGCATGCTCCTCGGTTTGGCGTTTCTTGAAGCGGCAGCACCCCCGGTCCACTTCGACGCGCTGGTCTACCACCTGGAACTCCCCCGACGCTTCCTGGCTCAGGGCTCCTTCGGGCTTACTCCACAGAACCCCTACTGGGGATTGCCCTTGCTGGGTGAGGCACTATACACCTGGGCGCTCGCCCTCGGCCGGCTGCAGACGGCAGCCGTGCTGGGGTGGATGGCCGCTGGGTTGACCCTGGCCGGAGTCTTCGGCCTGGCCGCCTCCTGGGCCAAACCCGCGGGCTGGGCAGGCCTGCTGGCCTTGATCGGCGGAGCGTCCCTGTGCGCCTCGCCAGGTTGGGCGTATGTCGACTGGTGGGCCGCGCTGTACGGCATGGCCTTGTTGGTCGTGCTCGACATGTATCGTGCGACGCCCGCCCGTTCGCTGGCGGCGCTGGGTGGGCTGATGGCCGGCTTCGCCTGCGGGGTCAAGTACACTGCCTGGCTGGCTCTGCCGGCGGGGTTCTTCGCCTTCTGGTCAGCCGATCGCAGCCGACGCGGGTTGCGGCACGCCGTCCTGTTCGCGCTGGGCGGAGCGCTGATCGCATGGCCCTGGGTCTGGAAGAACCTGCAGGCGACCGGCGCGCCGTTGTATCCGTATGTCGGGGCTTCGGCCTGGATCCAACCTGAGCGCCAGGCCGCACTTCGCGAAAGCGTAGCTCCGCCATCTGCCGGCCTGAGCCTAGGCGCTCCGGTCGCCGCCACCTTTCTGGGTCATGAGCAGGCCCCTGGTTTCGCCTCCGACATCGGCCCGCTTCTGGTGGGTCTGTTGCCCGGACTAGCGCTGCTGCGTCGGGGAATGCGCCCGCGGCTGGTTCCGACGGGGGTGTTCCTGCTCGTCGGATGGGGGATCTGGGCGGCTGCCAGCATGGCGTCTGGCTTGCTGATTCAGACTCGGCTGTACTTTGTCCTGCTGCCCGCCTGGGCAGTGCTCGCAGGGGCAGGGTTCGCCGGGTTCGAGGCCAGCGTCGTCGGGAAGATTCGCCTCGGCCGGCTGGCCGGCGCATTGGTGGCGCTGGTCGTTGGACTGCTGCTATTCCAGCAGCTGCGGACCCAGATCCTGGCGCGCCCGGCTGCCGTCTTATTGGGCGAGGAGGCCGAGTCATCGTACCTGCTGCGGCGGCTGGGCGGCTTCTACGTGACGCAGCTGCGCATCCAGGAGTTGGCGGAGGGCAGTCGGGTGCTGATGTTGTGGGAGCCGCGCGGGCTGTACTGCTCGCCGCGCTGCGTCCCCGATCCTTGGATCGACCGCTGGTATGTCGACCGAAGAACCATCGGCGGAGCCGAGGAGATCCTCGAACGCTGGCGGAGCGACACGATCACGCATGTGCTCGTGTTCGAGGCGGGTATGGACTTTGTTCGCAAGCAGGATGCCCGCTACTCGGAACAGGACTGGCAGGCGTTGGACACGGCGCTGGATGAGATGGCCCTGGTCGAATCGATTGGTGACGGCTACAACTTGTACGAGCTCCCGTGATGCGGCGTCGTGACTGGGTGATCCTGGCTGCTCTGGGGTTCGGCATCGCCGCCCTGGGCGCTCGATTCATCCAATCGCCTGGCTACATGGACGCCGACTACTACTACGCCATCGCCCGCCAGCTCGTCCGTGGCGCAGGTCTAAGCGAGCCATTCCTGTGGAACTATCTGGATTCGCCGGCGGGCATCCCGCACCCATCAAACATGTACTGGATGCCCGGAGTCAGCCTGCTCGCAGCTGCGGCCATGGCGGCCTTCGGCGACAGCTTCCGGGCAGCCCAGCTGCCTTCAATTCTCCTGACCGCCACCCTGCCCATGCTC
>JALHUE010000073.1 GCA_022866145.1 Anaerolineales bacterium
GTGGTGTATACGCTGTGGATGAAGCGCCGGTCCCCGTGGTCGGTGGTGTGGGGCGGCATTGCCGGCGCCGTTCCGATCCTGGCCGGGCGCGCCCTGGCTCTGGATGCAATCGATGCTGCGGGCATCGCGCTGTGCCTGTCGGTCTTCCTGTGGATCCCGACCCACATCCTGACGTTCAGCCTGCGCTATGAAAGCGACTACCGCCGCGCCCGCATCCCGACGATGCCGCAGCGCTACGGTGACCGGGCGACGCGCCTGGCGATCTCGCTCTCGAGCCTGGGAGCGGCGATGGCCATGACCTTCGCCGCCCTGCAGATCGGCATGGGCCCGGGCTACCTTCGTCTGTTGGGCGTGCTCGGCCTGGGACTGGTCGGGCTCGCGCTTCGCAGCGCCCTCCGCCCATCAGCCTCTCTCAACTTCGCACTGTTCAAGTACGCTTCGGTCTTCATGCTCAGCGGAATGATCGTGATCGTCCTGGAGACTATGGCTTGAATCCCGGAACAGCAGCCGAGGCGGCGAGCTTGTCGCGTGAGGCCGAGCAGCATTCGCCGGTCCACGCCGCGGCCTCAGCCGTGCTCAGGATGAGGTGACACAGATGGAAAGAGTGTTCTTCGTCATCGGCGCGCTGGCGGGAGCCTTGGCGGTTGCCGCCGGCGCCTTCGGAGCCCATGCGCTTGGCGACCGCCTGCCCCCCGACCGGCTGGCGACCTTTGAGACCGGCGCCCGCTACCTGATGGTCCATGCCCTGGCGATGCTGGCGCTCGGCCTTGCGCTTGGGCGTTGGCCCGCAGCTGCCACTTGGCTGCAGGCTTCTGGCTGGCTGTTCCTGGCAGGCATGCTGCTGTTCTCGGGCAGCCTGTTCCTGCTGTCACTGACGGGGATCCGCTGGCTGGGCGCCATCACCCCTCTGGGCGGGGTGGCATTCATCGCTGGGTGGGTGTGCCTGGCGGTGGCGGTGCTTCGCCAGTAGCGGTTCGCTGCCCCATCCTCAGGCGGAATGCCGGATGGCTTGCGCCAGTCCGGCTGGGTCGCACTTTCGTGCTTGTCCAGCGCGAGACGGGGGTGACCGGCACCGTCCGATCTCCCCCGTTCTTCGAGAGCAGCCTCGATCGGGTTCCGGCCGAGGCAGTTCGGGGGAAACCCATCCGGGCGGCGATCAACTGCCGCCGCCCACCCACTCCGCGAACAACGCATCCAGATCGCAATTGCAGCTGGCCTCGAACGCTGCCTGCAACTCGTCCGGGGTCCCGACGCCATACCAGTTCTGCTGGGCGTAGGCACGCAGCCCCTGGTCCAGCGCGGCCTGGCCGATTTGCGCCGCCACTGCTTCGAAGAACAACCCGCCGCGGCCGTACACGATGGCGCTGTATTCGGCCGGCGAATACGCCCCGACCGGCATGCCGATTGGCATCGGTTGACGTTCTACTTGGTCCCAACGCTGTTCGAGGGTCTCCCGGTATCCGGCGGCGCCCCGCGGGCCATACTGATCGCCAAAGTACAGCATCGTGATGTACTGCGCTAATGACTCGTCCAACCAGGGCTGGTCGAGCTGGTCATTCCCGACCAGGCTGTAGAACCATTGATGTCCGACCTCGTGGGCGGTCACGCTCTCTAGCATCGGCAGCGGGTATTCCCGGCTATCCTCGGGGTACATCCGCTGCGCCATGGCGATGATCCCGGGGTACTCGACCCCGAGAGCCGAGGTCGGCGTGCTGACCATGTCCAGCTCGACGAAGGGGTAGGCCCCGAAGCGGCCGCCGAAATCGTCCAGCGAGGCCTCGGTGAAGTCGAGCACGTTGCGCGCCCCGGCTTCCAGCCCCGGCAGGGTTGTGCTCCGAACGAGGATGCCGTCGACCGGTCGCTCCTGGCTCACGAAATCCGGACTGCCGGCCAGATAGAAATCGCGCACCGGCCCGGCGGCGAACTCGAGCACCTGCCGTCCCTGTTCCTCCAACCTGGCCAGCTCGACACCGGTGGTCACCAAGATCAGGTCCTTCTGCGTCTCCACTCGCACGCGGTAGAAGCCGCTGTCAGCGTAGACGACATCGCCATATTCCGGGGGAATCTCGGTGTTCCATCCGGTCTCGTCATAGA
>JALHUE010000074.1 GCA_022866145.1 Anaerolineales bacterium
AACGTACCGAGCAACTCCGCAAAGAACCTTCCCATGGGCATCCAACCTATCAGGGCGAGCGATAGGCTCAAGTCTTGAATTGGGACAACTGACCGTGAAGGCAGTCCGAGCCTGCCAGCGGTCAGCTCGAGGGATCGAGTGCCGCAGCTTGATCGGCGAGCCAGGATCGGATCCGCTGGTCGAGATCATCCCGGGCGCGACGGAAGGCGGCAAGCTAGACCTCCGCTGTCCCCTCGACTGTCGCCGGGTCGTCGACCGGGCAGTGGGTGTGGTGGCTGATGCCGGGAAACGTTCTGGGGCACTTCTCCTCGGCGTCGGCGCAGACGGTGATCAACCAGGTGAAGTTGATCCTGCCCATGTACTCGCTCACGCTTTTCGATCGCTGGTCGGCCAGGTCCAGGCCGATCTTTAGCATCACTTTCCGGGTGAGGCGATGGATCTCCTTGGGCTTCAGCCCGGCGCAGTACACCTGACGCACCTCCGCCAGGCGGCTGGATTCTTCCTTACGCAGGGTAAGGAGCAATCATGATCTGCGGCGTGTCTGGCCGCCCCGGGTGGGGGTGCCGGTGAGGGCGAGTCGCTCAGCGCCGGTGGCGTCGCGGCAGAAGCAACAGCCCGAGGAGCACGGCCGTGGCGGCCGGCCACACCCAGGCCAGGTCTCCCGGGCCGCCCGGCCCCGTCAGGGCATGGGTGCGACGAATGCGGACCAGGCGGTAGGGCCGGGTGGCTGCATCCAGATTCTCGTCGGTCATTTTGACCGGATCGAGCCCGGCGAGGCGGGCGGCGAACCCGCTGGCGATCAACACCTGCCGCAGCAGGGGCAGGCGTTCGGGAGTGTCAGAGATATCTTCGGTGGTACCGGCCCACCAACCGTGCGGCAGCCAGATTTCCACCTGCGGATTGGCCTGCAGGTTGCGGTACCAGTCGGCGCCCGGGCCGAACCCGGAAAGGCAGTAGACATCGCCCTCGACGATGGCGTAGTTGACCGGCGTGCGGCGGATGCGCCCGGTCTTGCGGCCAACATGCACCAGCAGCATGATCTGGCCGCTGATCTCTCGCCGGTTAGCGTACGGCCCCAGGCCGAGGCGCCAGTGCAGCAGCATGTAGCGGTTCAGCCAGCGGAAGGCATGGCGCAGTTGCTGGTCGCGAGGGGAGATCGTTGTCGACATGCAAGCCTCCAGGGGGGCCGGTCCATCGCCGCCCGTGCCGGGAAAACGTCAGGCACCCGGCGGGCGATGCCGGTCGATCTGCTCGAATGTTCCGCCGAAGACGACGTCCCGGACACCGTCGGATGCCAGGAACTCGTGCGGGAAACCGAGTTCGATCCGGCTGGTCTCATCCAGCCTAGCGGCCTGCTCCGGGGGCAGCGAATGCTCCAGACAGGCAAGATTGTCGCGCAGCTGGTCCAGCGTGCGTGCCCCGAGGATGGGCACAATCACGCCCGGCTGCTGGCGCAGCCAATTGATGGCAACCTGCGCCGGGCTGCAGCCGAGAGCCTGGGCGATCTCGGTCACGGCCGCCGCGATCTGCAGGGATCGAGCGTGCAGGATCCCCCACTGCGCCGCCCGCCCGGTCTGCGCCGCCAATCCGGCGTTGGCGTACTTCCCGCTCAGGATTCCCCTGCCGAGAATCGCCCAGGGGGTGACCGCCAGGTCGAGGGCACGCGCCATCGGCAGCAGGTCGCGTTCGGGCGTGCGCTCGATCAGGCTGTACGAGATCTGAAGCGCGGCGAACGGCGTCCAGCCGCGCAGGGCGGCCAGGGTGTTGGCCTGCGAGACCACCCAGGCTGGGGTGTCGGAGACTCCCACGTACAGCACCTTGCCGGTGCGCACCAGGTCATCCAGTGAGCGCATCACCTCTTCCACCGGGGTCAGGCCATCCCAGGCGTGCATCCACAGCAGGTCGATCCGATCGGTGTTCAAGCGGCGCAGGCTGGCCTCAACAGAGCGCACCAGGTTCTTGCGGTGGTTGCCGGAGAAGTTGGGGTCCCCCTTGCGATCGAACAAGGTGAACTTGGTGGCCAGGACGAAATGGTCTCGGTCGGAGGCAATAAACTCGCCGACGTAGCTCTCGCTCTGCCCATCGGTGTAGCGGTTGGCCGTGTCGATGAAGTTTCCCCCGGCGGAGGCGTAGCTATCGAAGATCCTTTGCGACTCGTCTTTGCCGGCGCCCCATCCCCAGGCCTCGCCAAAGGTCATCGTCCCTAGGCAAAGTTCTGATACCCGCAATCCGCTTCGTCCTAGCAGCTTGTACCGCATCGGAATGCCTCCTCGATCGGCCCGCGAGTGTACGGAAGGAAGGGGTTGGTGACAAGAGGGGCGCTGGCTGGTGAGCGGGTCAAGGGCCGGCTGCCAAGCGATGCGCCTGCGATCGCGGAAGAATCCGCCGCTGGGCCCGCTGGGCGGAAGGGTCGCCAGCCAGACGGTGGTGTCGGCGCCCTCGGTCGGGGTGGGCGGGGCCTCGGGACCACCCATTTCGCTCAAAGCCCCGTAGCCGGATGAGACGCTTACGATCCGACCATCCCCCTGCCGCCGCATCAAGGGTGCGAACGATCGGCAGAGCAGGAGGGGTCCGTAGAAGTTGGTTTCCATCGTCTGGCGGAAGTCCGCCAGGGAGAGATCGAGGACGCCAGCGTCCTCGCCCAGGTAGATCCCGGCGTTGTTGACCAGCACATCCAGCCTTCCGCAGGAGGACTGAACGAATTCGACCGTTGCTTCGATATCGTCGGGATGCGTGACGTCGAGTGTTCGGTGGACCAGGGTGAGGCCCTCGCCCGAGAGGTCATCCACGGCCGCCCGGCCTCTTGCTGGATCGCGGCTGGTCAGGATGCCGTTCAGGCCACGGGCTGCCAGCTGGCGACAGGTCCCCAGTCCGAGGCCGCGATTGCCGCTCGTGACCAGGGCCAAGCGGGAGGCCGGCTTCATCCGACCACCTTGAGACGAACGGCCGACCCATCCGAAACCACAGCCACCTGGGCCACCGGCTGCAAGCCGAGGGTCGGGGCATAGGCCAGGATGACCGCGCGATTGAGATCCGCGTCCAGCGGCGAGAAGAAGGGGGCGGCATCCCTGACGCAGGTATATCTTCTCGGCCAAGGTCTTCTGGGACATGGCCAGCATCCTCGATGGCGGCGCAGATCCGAAGCGGAGGAGGCCAGTCGGGGGGTCGCCCTCAGCGCTCGAGACCGGCGAGAAGGCGCCGGGTCCATGCCGGATCGGAGCGGCGCAGCCGATTCTTGGTCAGGTTCTGGCGCGCCACCCAGCGTAGGTCGGGATCGTCGCTCAAGACCCAGCGTTCGAAACGGGGACGGCCGTGTTCAAGGTCGGCGGCGACGGCAATGCTCCAGGCGTAGCCTAGCGTCTGACGCAGCACTCGAAAGGGCTCGGAGCGGCGGTCGCGTTCCTTGTGCAGGTGTCGTGTAATGCGGTCAAGCAAGGAGAGAACGGCGGCGGTGGTGCGGCGGTTGGTGAGCAGGCGGGGTTCGCTCACGGCGGCCAGCGCCGCTCGTTGTTCGAGCAGCGATCCTTGGCTCCAGGCGCGCATCTCGCCCAGCAGAGCGAGTATGTCGGCATCCCCCCACGACTGCAGGGCCATGGCGACAGCCTCGCGCACGCGCCAGCGCGGGTCGTTGGCGAGATGACGCAGCCTGGGCAGCAGGCTGAGATTGCCTTCGGCCAGCAACCGGCCATAGCCGAGCAGGCCGCACACGACCAGGAATACCTCGGGGGTGTTTTCCGGCGCCTGATCCGGCGTGAGCGCCAGGTAGCGGTCGAAGCGCCGGCGGTCGCCTTCGGCGGCGGCTGCAGCCGCGAGTTCCAGGTTGCCCCGGGGCCCGGGCAGTCCGCTGTGGGCGCGCAGGTGCGCATCCCAGTCTCGCCTCCGGCGCAGCGCGTGGCGGTAATCGTCGATCTTGCGCACGCGGCGCAGTGTACCAGAGCCGCGGCGGCCTAGATGGTAAGATGGCGACGCACGGGGGTTCGAGGCGGAGGCGGCGATGATGGACTTCACCCAAGCGTTCACCTTCCCCTTCCGGGACCAGCGCTGGCTCGTGAAGCTGGTTGTCGTTGGGCTGATTCTTTTGATTCCGATCATCGGGGCGGTGTTCGCTACCGGCTGGTTGATCCTGATCGCTCGGCGAGTGATCCGCGGGCAGCCAGAGCCGCTGGTGGGCTTCGAGCCGTTCGTCGAGGCGCTGGTCCTGGGCCTGAAGTACTTGGTGGTCAGCCTGGTGTATTTGCTGCCGGTATTCCTGGTCAGCCTGGCGCTCTCGCTGCTGGCGGGGACGATGCAGTCATCGTCTGAACCGAGTTTCCTCTTGTTGTGCCTGAGCACCTGCCTGGGGATGGTGTTCCTGGTCTACTTTGTGGTGCTGATGTACTTCCTGGTGGCGGCGGTCGGCGTGCTGGCTGACAGCGACCGCCTGGCCGACGCCTTCCATCTGCGCCGGTTGTGGCGCCATATCCGCAACGCGCCGGCGGCGCACGTACTGGCGCTGCTGGGCGCCTTTGTGGCCTCGTTGGTCGCCTCGCTGGGGCTGGTGTTCTGCCTGGTCGGCGGGGCCTTCACGACGGCGTATGCCGTGGCTGTCCAGGGGCACCTGTACGGCCAGGCCTACAAGGTCGGGCTGCAAGCGCCACTCCCACCATTGGTGGCGTAGCGTCTGCGTCGCTCTTTACCCCTTGGCACTCCCCTCGCTGGTGAGGCAATGCCAGGATCTCTCCCGAGGTTTGCGATTCGGATCTGCTCCCGCCGGGCAGCAGCGCGACGCGGGTGGTGGGGTCAGGGTGCGGCCGCACGCAGCGGCGGGCGGAATGGGCCTTGAGCGGCAGGAGTGCTTTGCCGGGCTGGCTTCCACGGCAGGTCCAGGTCGAGCAGCAGCAGGCGTAGCTCGGCTTTGCTGCGCAGGCCGAGCCGTTCCAGCACGTTGCCGATATGCGTCTTGACGGTCTCGGTGGAGATGACCAGGGCCTCGGCGATCTGGCGGTTGGTGCTGCCGCCGGCTGCCAGCCAGGCGACTTCCTGCTGGCGCGGCGTCAGCCTGGCCAGAGTGCGCTCGGCGCGCGAGCGCCGCGCTTCCTGCTCCAAGCCGCGCGCCAGCAGGCGCTGGGCCAGCGCCTCCGGGGATTGGCCCTGGGCGAATGCCAGCGTGCGCAGCTGTGAACACAGGTCGGCGGCGACTTCGATCGATACCGGGTCGACTGCCGCCTGCCTATCGAGGGCAGGGGCGGGCCGGACAGGCGCAGGGCGGCGGGTGAGCATGGCATCCCCATGATATAGCACATTTGTTCTAATGTCAAACGACTGGGGCAGGGTTACACTCGCCCGGCCGGGAGGTGGGGAGCGATGACCAGACTTGCACTCGTTGGAAGCCTGGCGTTAACCCTGGCGGCGTGTACGCCGCCCAGCGTCAGCCTGGTCCTGCCAAGTGAGACGCCCGTCGCAGCGGCCACGCCGGTGCTGCCAACGGCCACGCTGCAGCCGGGCAGCACTCCGACCGCCCCACCGCCTCCGACGCCGGATCTGCCGGAGGAGGCCATCCTGATCCTCGAGCCCGGCCTTGCCTCCCGCGCCACCAGCCCGGTGCGGGTCTCTGGGATCGCCGACCCGGCCTTCGAGCAAACGCTGGTGGTCCGGTTGGTGCTGGACGATGGCACCGAGCTCGCGCTGCAACCGGTCATGATCGAAGCCGGGCTTGGACAGCGAGGCCCGTTCAGCACCGAGGTCGCCTTTGTAATCTCGAGCGAGCGCAATGCGGTACTCCAGGTATTTCAGCGGAGCCCTGGCGATGGCGGGACGCTGCACCTGGCTTCGGTGCCGGTGCTGCTGACGCCGTTCGGGCCGGCGCAGATCACCGATCAAGCGAGGCGGCCGGAACAGATCGCCATCTTCGAACCCCAGGCAGGCGCCGTGATCTCGGGCGGGGTGGCACGGGTGGAAGGTATCGGAATCGCCGGGTTCGAACAAACGCTACTGGTGGAGGTCCTCGACGCCGAGGGCAACCGTCTGGGCGCACAGGCCGTGATCATGCAGGGGGTCGAGTACGGCGTGGCGGCTGTCTTCGAGGCCAACGTCCCCTACACCGTGACCACGGCCGGGCCTGGGCGTATCATTGTGCATGACATCAGCCCGGCCTTCGGAGGGGACGTACACCAGGCCAGCGTGGAGATCGAACTCCGGCCTTAGGCGCGCCGTGAGCCCCTCCAGCCTGCTCGCCGCCCAACAGCCACCCGAAAACCCAGCCGGAGACCCCGATGCACAGACAGCGCGCAACCAATACCGCTTGGCGGCGGTAGGATGGGATAGGGCGGAGGACCCGGCCCGCCCGAGGCATGGACAACATGCGTCACCCCGCCTCCAACCCGCAAGACGCAGCCCGGAGCACGCGCCTGCTGGCCGGCGCCGTCCTGATTCCGGCCGTGCCGCTGCTCTGCCTTTCGGTAGCCGCCCTGGCGCTCTTCTACGCTTCCCCCGGCCGGCTGGACCGGGTCCTGGCGCTGCTCCCCGGCGACCAGTTCCTGCGCCTGGCGCTGTTCTTCGCGCCGGCGACGCTGTTCGCCATTGTGGTCATGGCCCTGCTGTACGCCCTCGAGCCGCCTCGGCCGGCGCCCATCCCGGCGGCGCGGCCTGCGCCGGCTCGTCCCGCCCCCAAGCCGCGATTGCTGCCGGCGATGGTCGCCGGCACAATGACGGCCCTGCTGCTCTCGGTGGCGTTGTTGCTGCTCTCCTTCGTCGCGCCCGGAAGGTTCGGGCTGCTGATCGAGCCGCTTCCGGGCGACCGCTACCTCCGAACGATGATCCGGCTGGCGCCCTTCGTGTTCTCGGCGGCGCTGGTGGTGCTGGCCTCGCTGGCGGCGCGGCGCCCTGGCCAGGCGCCGGGGCGCGGCGAGCCAGGCACCCCCTGGAGCGCCGCCGTGTGGTCGGTCCGCCTGCTGTTGATCCCTACCATCCCGCTGCTGCTGTTCTCGTTGGGTGCGCTTGTCCTGTACTACGGCGCGCCCAGCCGGTTCGAGACGCTGATGGCCACACTGGGCAGCGAGGCCTTCATCCGCTTGGTGCTGTTCTTCGCGCCCTTCCTGCTGTTTGCTGTCATCGCTCTGGCATCGCTGTACCTTGGGCGCCCGTCCCGGCCGGGCGTCCTCGTGATCGACGGCCCGGCTGTGCCGGCGGACAGGCTCGAGGGCGCTCCGCCGCGTTCGATGTGGGCCGTCGCTCTGCTCTCGGCCGGGCTGACGGCCACGGCCATGCTGGGTGTGGCCGGGATCGGCGTTGTCGCCTACCTGCTGCTGCGGTAGCCAACCGGTGAGGCGGATGGGACGAACTCTATGCTCGCCCGGCTGATCGCTGACTTCCCCTTCGTGCTGGCGCTGCTCGCCTCGCTCGCCGCCGCGGCGAGTGCTGTGCTGCTCCGCCGCGCTGCGCCCGGTGTCGGACGCTGGGCGGCACAGGCCGGCAGCCTGCTGTGGCTGCTCAGCCTTGCGGTCAACGCATGGTCGCTGCTCTGGGCCTACAGCCTGCGCATCGGCCCCGGCTCGCCCGGCGTGGTCACCTCGTTCGGCACCTACGGGCTGATCGGGCCGGAGGCGGGTGAAACCAACGTCTCCCTGCCCCAGCTTCTGGCAGGGCTGGTGGCGCTGGCGGCTGGGGGTTGGCTTACGGTGTGGGTGCTGCGCGAACGCGCCCGCCTGGGGCTGCTGACGGCGCCGCTGCCGGCGCTAGTGGAGCATTTGCCCTACCGGCGGCTGCGCCGCCCGGGGCTGGTCGGTCTGATCCTGCTCGCCTTGGGGCTGACCATTCTTGCCGAGAGCCTTCCGCTGTGGGTCTGGTTCGTGCTTTGGCTGCCGACGGCGTTGATCCTGGCGGAGATGGCCGATTGGGAGCTGCGCCGGCGATATCCTGGACTGGCCGAGTACTTCCGTCAGACGCCGCGCTACGTACCGCGTCGCGTTCGCACGGCTCGGCCATAGCAGCTTGGGCAAGGTCCCCCTTCCACTTCACCCCGCCCAGGCTGCAGGTCCCCCGTCGGGGCCGGCGCCCTGCAGGACCCAGCCAGCGAGGCGAGCGGCCGGCCGGTTGTTGTGGCCCGATCGGGGTATCCTGCCAGGAGGGCGAGACGGCCCCTCCAGGCCCCTCGCGACACCTGCGCCGCAGGTGCAGGTGAGCAGCCCTCCGATCCCCTCCGCTACGCTACGGGGTGCTCACCGACCGCTGCGGCCCGCGCTTCAACCTCGGACGGACTGGGCGGCATCGCCGGTATCGGGATGAAGCCGTACAAGCTGGCGACGTGACGCAGGAACCAGCGGCTGGCTGGCGTGAACGTCGATACACGAAGCCGGTCGGGGAAGGTCAGCGCGCTGGTGGTGATCCAGCAGATCTCGCGCGGCAGCGCGGCGGAAAGCGCCATCGAGAACCACCAGGCGCGAAAGCCGGGGCGGGTGAAGTGGGTGACGCCGACCAGCCACGAGCCGCGCGTGACATCCGGGATCGGGCCATCGACGCGCAGCGGTGGCGAAAGGCGGCTCACCACTCAGTGGGAATCGCGGCGGAACGAGCGCGGGCGGCGCTGAAGGGCAAGCCAGGCCATGGCCGGGGCTGTGGTGGGATACGTGGCAAAGGCGGACGCGCGGGGCACAGAGGAAGTATGGCGCTGCCGATGGGGGCAGGCTTCAACCGGCGACACGGCGGCGCATCCGGGAATCCGGATGCGCCGCGCGGTTTGATGATCAGGGAGACTGGATCACGAGCACGGTTTCCAGTTTGCGCACCCTACCCAGGCGGGCATGCACACGTCGTCCAGCGTGAAAGTGCTCATGGCCCCTCCGCCCGTGCGAGGCTCGGGGTCGAACTGATCAGTGAACTCAAGCTTGGGGAAGGAGGTGAACGTATCCTCCCCTGACACCGGCATCTCGATCCCCCCGACATTCAGCATCACCACACGGGACAGCAGCAGGGCCTCCGTGATGTCCATCGTGAGCTTGCAGCCGTCAGCCCCTACGACGAGCCAGCCTTCCGCCTCATACTCCGCGGGCCACTCGGCGGTGATGTCGTAACCGATCGTTCCCCCCCGAAGGCCGGTGCCTTGCGCCCCTGAATCGAGCGATGCGGTCCCCGCGCCGGTTCCGAACACCTGGATCGAGCCAGGCTGTTCGTCCTCATTGGTGCCGAAGAGCAACGGGACGGCGCCGGTGATGGTCATCGACCCGATCACGAAGCTGGCCGTGCGGACGATGGTCAGCGTCGCCTTGGCGTCCAGGGGCCCAGTATCAATGGGCTTTGAGGTGGGAAGCGGGGGATCCGCCGTCACGAGCGGCCGGTTGCAGGCGGAGAGGAGAAGGGACAGGGCGAACAAGCAGAGCAGGGGCGGTCTGGTTGCCATAGATAGACCTCCGAGATGCAGGGACGACCTGCGCCGGACGCTGTGAGTATAGGAGCCCTGACGCGCTGGGGCAAACGACCGGAGTTGCCTCGATGATCACCCGTTGCGCGTCAGCCGAGCCGGACGAACACCGCGGCCTGGAAGGGACCGAGCTCAATCTCTTCGGCCGTGAGGCGCGCGGCGCGCTCGGGTTGCGCGGCGAGCCTGAGCGACCAGACGGCCGGTTGTTGTGGCCCGATCGGGGTATCCTGCCAGGAGGGCGAGACGGCCCCTCCAGGCCCCTCGCGACACCTGCGCCGCAGGTGCAGGTGAGCAGCCCTCCGATCCCCTCCGCTACCGGGTGCTCACCGACCGCTGCGCTACGGGCGGTTACGCGCGCAGTGGAAGCTCCAGGCCGTGAGGGAGCCTCGCTTATCCCACTGCCTGGGGATGTCATCCTGTACCCCGGCGGGATTCAAGGGCCCGTGGATCCAGCTCACCACAGAGAGATGGGTTGGGGTGGAGCGCCACAATCGGATTGTGTCTACCCTGCCAGCGCAGGCTCAAGCCAGCAGATAGGCTGCGGCGACCAGAATGACGAAGAGCAGGCTGGCGCCGAGCTGCCGCAGCCCGATGGTGGTTGGGCGTGCGCCGACACCCGGTCGGAGAATGCCATCGACGGCGTCCGCCAGCATAATAGCGAATGCCACCGGCACCAAGCCCGGCACGACGCGCCACGCCACCAGCAGCACAGCCGCCAGCACGTTGAACAGGTGATAGGCCAGCGCTCGCCGGCCGGCACGCCAGCATTCGGCCGGCGGAGGCACGGCAGGCCAGCGGCGCTGGTCAAGGCGCAGATAGACCAGGACAATCGAGGCGGCCGATTGCAGCCAGCAAAGCAGCCACAACAGCCACGGCGTGCGACCGTCGACGCCACCGGAGACCCAGTAGGCCGCGGGCGCAGTCAGCGCCAGAACGCCGGCGCCTACCAGCTCGATCCCCATCTGGCCGCGTTCCTCGCGGCGGCTGACCAGCCACAGATGCCAGACGAAGACGATGGTCGCCGGTATGGCCAGCAGGAGGAGAAGCCCGCCGAATCCCAGGCGGACCAGCCCGGCGAGTCCCAGGGCGACAACCGAGCCGTAGACCGCCGTCCAGAACCAGGCGGGGGCCCGATCGCTTTCCGGCCGTCGCCGGCTGGCGACCTTCACCAGCAGGGTGATCGGTTGGCGGGAGAGGAAGGCGGCGAAGGCCGTGACGAACAGGAGCAGCAGCCCCTGCTGGAGAGCGCCGGCGGCGGCTGTGCCGATCAAGAACGGACCGATCCACCAGATCCACGATCCATGCTCACTCGGCAGGGCGTAGTGCTTGCGGAACACCTGTCCGCGATCCGGACCTCCGGTCATTGACTGGAGATCAAGGTGCCGTCACCAGGCGGTAGACGCCACCGCGCTGGTCGATGAGATACACCCGCCCGGCGGCGTCCTGGCCGAAGGCGGTGATATTGAAGTCCGTGTCGAAGAGCAAACGGCTTTCCCAGCCCGAAGCCTGGGTCGCCAACAGGCCCCACACGCGGCCACTGCAGTAGTCCCCGTACAGGTAGACCCCTTGCCACGCTGGCAGCTCAGGATCGCGCACCACAACGCCGCCAGTCACCGAGCAGCCCTGGTCGTGGCCATACTCGGCCACAGGATCGACCAGGCCTGGGGCGGCATCGCCGGAGAACGGATGCATCCCCTCGCGCAGGTTCCAGCCGTAGTTCTCGCCCCCCGGTGAGCCGCCGGAGTGCCAGTTGACCTCCTCCCAGTCGCCCTGACCGACATCGGCGATGTACAGATCGGCCGTGAGAGGGTCGAAGGCGAAGCGCCAAGGATTGCGCAGACCGGAGGCCCAGATCTCCTGGGGCACCTCCGCGCTGCCGGCGAACGGGTTGTCGGGGGGGATGGCATACCCTTCGCCGCCATCAACGTCCAGGCGCAGGATCTTGCCCAGCAGTGTGTTGAGCGATTGGCCGTTTCCGAGCGGATCTCCGCCCGAGCCGCCGTCGCCGGTGCCGATGTACAGGTATCCGTCCGAGCCGAACGCCAGCCCACCGCCGTTGTGGTTAGCATACGGCTGGTCGATCACCAGCAGCCGACGCTCGCTGGACGAATCGGCGCCACCGGTCTCGGGGGACTGGCCGAAGCGCGCAACGACCGTGTCGCCGGAGCGATCGGTATAGTTGACAAAGAACCAGCCGTTCTCGGCGAAGCGCGGGTGAAAGGCCAGGCCGAGCAGGCCTTGCTCATTTCCTTCTGACCCCACCTGGTTGCGGAGCTCGAGAAACGGCCCCTCAAGTCGCTCGCCATTCTCATACGCCCAGATGCGCCCGGCCTGTTCCACGACAAACAACCGGTCGTCCCCGCCGTGCTGCAGGTCCAGCGGGCGCTCGAGTCCCTCCACCACCTGGGTCCAGACATATCTCTCGGGGTCGGGCAGGGCCGGGACCCGAGGGGCCGGTTCGACTGTGGGCGTGGGGATCGGCGCCGGGGGTGTGCTCGGAGCTGCAGTCGGCGATGCCTCCGGAGGTGCGGCCGCCGGTGAGGCGCCGGTGGCGGTCATGACCGCGGATACGGTTTGTACGGCCGCGGTCTGCACCGCCTGAGACCGGCCTCCGCCGCAGGCGGCCAGAGCCAGGACGATGGTGATCAATCCAATCCAGCGGGCACCAGTCATTCGGGAGGGTCTCCAGGGTGCGTGGTTACAATTGTAATCGTCGGATTTCGATGACCGGGCTGCCTCCGAGCCCAAGGATCCCTCGCGTGTTTCGAGACCAGCTACCTTTCGACAGCCATCAGGATCAGGCGGCGTTCGCGCTGCAAGCGCTGCGCGCTGGCGCCCAGTTGGCTCAACGCGTCCAGCAGGAGTGCGCGGTCCCTGCCACCTCGAAAACCGACCGCTCCCCGGTGACCGTCGCCGACTACGCCGTGCAGGCGGTGGTGGGGGGTATGTTGGAAGCGAGGTTCCCGGGTGACCGGTTGGTGGCCGAGGAAGACAGCCAGGCACTTCGCGCGGCGCCGTCGGTGATGTCGTCCCAGGTGAGGGAATACGTCCGCCAATGGATGCCAGGGGCGATGGCCGACGAGATCTGGCGCTGGATCGATCTCGGCCGCGGGTCAGCCGAGCATGCCTACTGGGTGCTCGATCCGGTGGATGGGACCAAGGGCTTCCTGCGCAACGACCACTATGTGGTGGCGCTGGCCAGGATCGTCGGGAGTCAAGTTGTCCTGGGCGGACTGGGCTGCCCGCGGCTGACGAATCCCGGAGCGCCGGCCGACGGGCTCGGAAGCGTGGTGCTGGCAGTTCGGGGCGAGGGATCATGGATCACCGGCCTGGACGCAGGCGGCTGGCAACGGCTGCAGGTCTCGGCCGAGAAGCGACCCGAGAAGGCCAGGCTGCTGCGGTCTTTCGAGGCGGGCCACACCGATGAGTCGATGCTGGACGAACTGGCCCGCCGCCTGGGGTGCGAGACACCTCCTGTGCGCATGGACAGCCAGGCCAAGTACGCCCGTCTGGCCCAGGGGGAAGGCGAGCTGCTTTTCCGGCTGCTTTCGCCCGCCCGCCCCGACTACCGGGAGAAGGTCTGGGATCAGGCGGCAGGCTCGATCGTGGTCGAGGAGGCGGGCGGACAGGTGAGCGACCTGCGCGGCGAGCCGCTGGACTTCGGCCGCGGGCGCGAGCTGACCGCCAACATCGGTGTGCTGGCCTCGAACGGGTGGCTGCATGCGGCCGCCCTGCGGGCGCTGGAAGAGTTGGGCGCCAACCGCCGGCCGTGACTTCCTCGTAGGACTCCTGGGCGGACCACCTGGCCGCCTGCCTGGCGCTGGCGGCTTCGCTGCTCGACGCTTCCCGGGTCTACGAGAACCCTCCGCATGTCGAGGACGAATTCGCCCACCTGTGGCCGGCCGAGGTGATGGCCCAGGCTGAGCTGACCCTGGCCTCGCCTGCTCAGCCTCACTACTTTGTCGTCCCGTTCGGGGTGGACTTCAAGGGCTAGCACTTTGGCAAGGTTCCGCTTGAGGCAGGCCTATCCAGGCTGGGAGACCGTCCACTACTACCCCGACCAACCGGGAGTCCTGGTTCCCTCCCGGCGTTGAGGATTGAGCTGTTTCCTGGCCTGACTCGGGCTGGCGTGCACTCCAGGAAAGTCAACTCGCTCGGCGAGCGTGGGCCCCCGGCGGCTTCGCCCTCAGCCCCTATCCGAAACGTCCGAGGATGTAGCCCTCCGTTCGGGGATCCGAGGGCTTGACGAAGAGTTCACGGCCAGGTGCGAACTCGATCAACTCACCCGCCAGGAAGAAGGCTCCAAAGTCGGCCATGCGGGCAGCCTGCTGGACGGAATGGGGCACAAGGACAATGGTGTAATGGTTCTTGAGGTCCTGGAGGGAGGATTCGACTTTCTCCGTCGAAATGGGGTCAAGCCCGGAGGTAGGCTCGTCGAGAAGGATGACCTCCGGCTTGAGGGGGAGGACCCGCGCCAGGCAAAGGCGCTGCTGTTGGCCTCCAGAGAGCGAGGCGGCGGGCGCATCCAGACGATCCTTGACCTCATCCCACAACGCTGCGGCGCGCAGGCTGTGTTCCACGACTTCGTCTTGCCGTCGACGAAGTCCCGCCAACTCAAGACCATAGGTCATGTTCTGGCGAATGCTCATGGGAAGGGCAACCGGCCGAGCGAAGACCATCCCCACGCGCCGGCGCAGGGCGATGACATCCACCGCGGGGTCGAGCACGTCCATGCCATCGAGCCAGACATGCCCGCTTTGATGTACAACATCCGTCAGGTCGTTGAGGCGGTTGATGGAGCGAAGCAGGCTGGACTTGCCGCCTCCGGCTGGGCCGAAGAGGACGTTGATGGTGTTAGCCGGCAGAGCAAGGTTGATGTCCCGCAGGGATTCCTTTCCGTCTGAATAGGTGAGGCTCAGGTGCTCGATCACGATCTTGATCGCAAGATCGGCTCCAGTCGTGGCGGGAGATCCGGACTTGTCTACCATTGTCGCTTGGCGCGGGAGCGGGAGCGGATCACCGTGGCGATGAGGTTCATCGCGAGGACAAACATAAGCAGGACTGCGGCGGTGCCATACTGAATACCGATGGGCATGCCTGGTACCTGGGTTGAGATGACAAACAGGTGGTATGGCAGGGCCATAGTTGGATCGAGCGGGGAAGTGGGCAGCGTCGGGAGGTAGAAGGCGGCGGCCGTGAAGAGAATCGGGGCTGTCTCGCCTACGGCACGCTCCAGCCCAAGGACAACACCCGTCATGATCCCGGACAATGCCTGAGGCAGGACGATGCGGCGCACCGTCTGCCAGTGAGTTCCCCCGAGCGAGATGCTCACGACTCGGAAACTGCTTGGCACGGCGCGCAGCGCCTCTTCCGTGGTGGAGATCACCACAGGAAGGGTCATGATGGCGAGGGTCAAGGATCCGGCCAGAATGCTGGTCCCGAAGCGCAGGAAGAGCACGAAGAGACCGAGACCGAAGAGTCCGTAGACAACGGATGGGACGCCGGCCAGATTGATGATGGCGACGCGGATGGTGCGTGTCCAGCGACTATCGGGGGCATACTCCGCCAGATAGATGGCGGCGGCGATTCCGACCGGCACCGCCGCCACGGCTGTGCCGATGGTCAGCCAGAACGTGCCAACGATCGCAGGCAGGATCCCGCCGGCCCGCATGCCGTCCGTCGGGAAGGTCAAGAGGAACTCGCCGCTGATCGCCGTCAGGCCTCGGAGGAGGACCAGGCCCACAATGAAGATGATCGGAACGACGGTGAGCAGCGTGGCGGCCGCCAGCAGGCCAAATCCCACCTGCTGAGTGCGGTGTCGCCGCCTCGAGCGGAGCGTTGCAGCATGGGTAGCCGTCACGACAAGACCCTCTCGGCGCGAGTGCGGATGCGGAAGACCACGCTGGCAGCGGCGAGATTGACGAGCCAGGAGATTAGGAACAGCACGATACCGATCAGGAACAGCGTGTGATAGTGCACACTGCCGTTGGCGACCTCGCCCATCTCGGCAGCGATCGTTGCCGTCATGGTTCGAACGGGGCGGAAGAGGGATCCCAGAGTTGTGGGAAGGACGGCGGCGTTGCCTGTGACCATCATCACGGCCATCGTCTCGCCCAGCCCTCTGCCGATCCCGAGCATTACGGCGACCAGCACGCCGGAGCGCGCCGCTGGAAGGGTGACCCGCCAGATGATCTGCCAGCGAGTGGCTCCCAGCGCCAGTGCAGCTTCGCGGTAGGTGCGAGGCACGGCATCCAGGGAGTCCTCAGCGACGCTGACAATGGTCGGGATCGCAATCCATCCCAACAAGAGCGCCCCCGTGAACGCCGTCAACCCGGTCGACAGCCCCAGGAAGGCGTACAGTTGCGGGGCAAGTAGCGTGATCCCCAAGAAACCGAGCAGCACTGAAGGCAGGCCGGCCAGGATCTCCACCAACGGCTTGAGCGTTTCGCGCAGTCCACGCGGCGCCACCTCGGCGATGAAGACCGCCGTGGCGATCCCCAGGGGAACGGCGATCAGCGCCGCGCCCAGTGTCACCAGCAAGGTTCCGAGCAGAATCGGGATGAGGCCGTAGAATCCCTCGATTGGGTACCAGCGCGACCCCAACAGGTCGCGGAGGGGGACTTCGCGCAGCGCAGGAGCCCCTTCGGCAAGGAGAAAGGCGAAGATCGCAAAGACGAAGACAACGGCGGAGTACCCAGCGACCCGAATCGTCTGCGTGATCGCGAATTCGAGATAGGCCGATCGGCTCCAGCGCCGGGTGCGCATTCAGCCTCCGACGGGGACGAAGCCCAGATCGGCTACGATGGCCTGGCCCTCGGGTGAGAGGATCCATTGCAGATAGGCGAGGATCTCCCCTTCCGCTTGGCCGGCCGAGTACATGTAGAGGTCGCGCGAGATCGGATAGGTGTCGTTGTTGACCGTCTCCGCCGACGGACGGGTGTATGGACCTTGAGAAGATCGTGCGATGGCAAGCACGCGAACGGCATCGGTGACGTACCCCAGGCCGTCGTAGCCAATGGCGTTCTCGTTGTAGCCAAGCTCGGTAGTAATGCCTTCCGATGAAGGCAAAAGCAGTGTATCGGCCGCAAAGAGCGTGCGGTCGTCCGGATTTCCCAGACGTAGCACCTGCTCTAGAAAGTAGACATGGGTGCCGGAATTGGTTTCGCGCGAGAGACGTACGATCGGCTTGTCCAGTCCACCAACCTCCGACCACCGGTTGATCTTGCCGGAGTAGATGTCGGAGATCTGCTGCAGGGTGAGCTGTTGCACCGGGTTGTCGCGATGAACGATCACGGCGATGGCGTCGCGGGCTACGACGTGCTCGATCGAATCCACGCCTCTTGACTCAGCCTCGGCTCGCTCTTCCGGCTTGATCGCCCGCGAGGCGTTGGCCAGATCGACGGTCCGGTTGACCAAGGCGGCGATCCCTGTGCCTGACCCGCCTCCCGTCACGGACAGGTTGACGCTTGGACGCGCGGCGTGGTAAGCCTCGGCCCATGCCAGCGCCAGGTTGACCATGGTGTCAGAGCCCTTGTTGACGATGGTGACGGCAGGAACCGGGTTGGTGGGCGATGGGGAAGGTGCGCAGGCGCAGAATCCAAGAAGCAGGCCCAGGGCCAGGAGGCTGGTCTGTCGCTTGGCACTGTGGGTAGGCATCGGCCGGATTATACGTCAGGGTGGCCGGCCGCCCTCGATGGTCCCCGTGCAGCGCACGGGCGCGCTGTCCAGGTCGAAGTGATCTGGGGCTGGTGTCAAGTAGAATCCCCGCCATGGACGCCAACCGGCGGCTGAAGATCGAAGTCGAGGACCTCGACTTCTACTATGGGTCGAAGCAGGCGCTGCGATCCCTTTCGATCGGGATCGAGGATCGCCGGATCACCGCCTTGATCGGACCTTCCGGTTGCGGCAAGTCCACCTTCCTCCGCTGCCTGAATCGAATGAACGACTCGATTCCTGAGAGTCGCATGGCGGGTCGCATCCTTCTCGACGGCGAGGACATCAGCTTCCCGCAGCGAGATCTGGCGGACTTGCGCCGTCGTGTTGGGATGGTTTTCCAGAAGCCCAATCCTTTCCCACAGAGTATCTACGACAACGTGGCCTTCGGGCCAAGGGTGCTGGGCCTGGCCCATGGACGTGGCGAGCTCCGAGCTCTGGTCGAGCAGTCCCTGGCGCGGGCCGCGCTCTGGGAGGAGGTCAGGGACAACCTCGACTCCAATGCGCTCACGCTCTCGCTGGGGGAACAGCAGCGGCTGTGTATTGCGCGAGTCCTGGCCGTGGAGCCAGAGGTGATCCTGATGGACGAGCCCTGTTCAGCGCTCGATCCCATCGCCACGCTGAAGATCGAGGAGTTGATGCGCGAGATGAGCGAGAGATATGCCATCGTCATCGTCACGCACAACATGCAGCAGGCAGCTCGTGTTTCGGATTTCACCGCCATGATGATGCTGGACGAGACCCGCGCCGGCACCATTATCGAGTTCGGTCAGGCAGGAATACTCTTCACTCGGCCCAAAGACAAGCGCACGGAGGACTACGTCACCGGCCGTTTCGGCTAGTGCGGCCGTTGCGTGGTCCCGTCAGGCTGGCGACGCCTGCCCGGGGGTCCACGCCAGAGGGGGAAAGATGACCAGCAAGACCCGCCCGAGACGAGCGCTTGACTTCGACCTGTAAGCCCTGAGGGAGAGTCTGCTTCGCATGGGCGGCTTGCTTGATCAGGCCATCGAGCAGTCGATGGACTCGCTAATCCACCGCGATCTGGACCTCGCCCGTCAGGTCGCGGCGGCCGACGCCCGAATCAACGACCTGCGCTACCGCATCGAGGAGTTCTGCCTGGCGACGATCGCCACCTAGCAGCTGGCGACCTGCGAGCCATCGTCGCCGGCACAAGCATCGTGGTCGACCTGGAGCGCATGGCGGATCACGCAGCCGGGATCGCCAGGACAGTGATCCGGATGGGCGATGAGCCGCCGGTCAAGGAGCCGATCGATCTGCCTAGAATGGCAGTGGTGTGCCGCGACATGACCCGGCAGGCGCTGCGCGCCCACATGACCGCCGACCCCGACCTGGCGCGCCAGGTCG
>JALHUE010000075.1 GCA_022866145.1 Anaerolineales bacterium
AGCCCTCAGCCCGTCGACGCAGGTGGGCGAGGGCTCTCGACGGCAGCACAGTCACCGGACGCATGGAGCACAGGCAGCGGTCTGTCAGGCCGTGCCTGAAACCACAGGCCTTCGTTCGCCGTAGCGCCAACGCCCGGTGGCACGCAGTTCAGGTAGCCCCGCGCATGCAAGTACTCGACGTGAGCGCCGGTCTCCTCCAGCGCCAGCAGCAGGTTGTAGCCATCGGCTTCTGGGAACAGGGCCTGCGCAACCTGCGCAAGTGTGGAAGCTTGCACCATTCGCTCCAGCACTTCTCTTAGCCTCACTTGATGCCCCTGCCGGATGGCCGCGACGCGCGCCGCCAGGTCGGGCATCGGGTGTTGGTGTCCACCGAGGCCGATGCGGATCGCCGGTGCGATCTGCTCTACCACGCGCAGCGAGTCAAGGTAGTGTCCCAGGCCGGTGTACGCCGTCAGCTGCTCGGGCGATTGATGCGGGCTGATGTCGCTGAGGACCTGGTCCCCACACAGCAGGATGTCGTCCACCTGGATGACCACCTGTCCGGGGCAGTGCCCCGGTGTGTGGACCAGCGTCAGCGGCCCGAGCGTGCTGCAGGGCGAGGTGAAGGTGAAGTCGACCGGCACCGAGGCGAACAGGCTCTTGTGCACGCTGTAGATCTCAAGGATGCTCGCTTGCGCATCGGGTGCAAGCCCGCAGGTGCCCAGAAAGCGCCGCAGGGAATCGACCGCTTCCGCCAACCGATCCTCGTAGCAGGCCAGCACCCGCCAATCGAGTTCATGGACCCCGATCGGCGCATCGGTCCTCTCCCGGACGTAGCGCAACCCGCCGAAATGGTCGATGTGGCCATGCGAAATCAGGACATGGGTCAGCGATCGCCATCCGATCTCCTCCCCATACCGATCGTGGACCGATTTCAGCCCCGTCTCCAGCCCCTGGTTGCTGGCCTCCAAGCCGGAGCCAACGTCGATCAAGCAGCGAAGCTGGTCAGCGAACACCAGGTGGGAGAAGCCCAAGAATCCAGGGAAGACTTCCAACGGGATGCGGTAAACGCGATAGCCGAGTGCGGTAGGAAACCGTTCGACCTCAAGCGTCATGGGCGTCGGCTCGCCGCTGGGGGCTGGATGCCGCGCAGGAAGAGCTCGGTGAAGGCGTCCGTGATCTCGTCGGGCGACAACCGTCCGGCCTCACGATACCAGGCGAGCATGCCATTCATCACGCCCAGAAACGCCGAGGCGGCGATCGGCACGTCCAGCGGACGGAAGGCGCCCTGGAGGACACCTTGTTCGAGCAGTGAACGCCATAGTCCCTCGAAGCGATCACGCCGCGCAAGGTGGCGGGCACGCCTGCGGCTGTCCAGGCTGCGGTACTCATACAGCAGGACGGCGGCCAAGTCACGCTGGTCGACCAGGTGCCGAACGTACACCTGGACTGCCGAGGCCAGCTTGTCCTGCGACGGCGCCGGGGAGGCAAGCACGGTTTCCATATCCGCGATCACCAGGTCGAGCGCCTGATCAAGGATACTGACCAGGATGTCCTGCTTGTTCTGGACGTGGTGGTACAGGCTCGCCTTCTGCAGGTGGACAGCGTCGGCGATGTCCTGCATCGAGGTGGCGTGGTAGCCCTTGAGGCGGAAGATCTGGGCGGCTGCCTGGATGATGTCCGAACGCTGCATCGGCTGTCTACCGACCGGTCGGTAGATTGATCTTAGCACAGGCCCTCCCCCAGGGTCAAGCGCATTCGATGTCGCCGCCCAGTCGCCCGGCACGGGGCGGCCCACCCCACCCCGGCGAGCTCACTCGACACTCAGCCTGCGCGGCGGCAGAGAGCCGGATAGAATACCGTTGGTCCATCCGAGGGCGAGGCCTTCCCGATGCTGGAACATCCGGAATCCGAGGCGACGGCACCTTCCCCGCGCACCCACCAGGCAGTCAACTGGCGGGTGCCGATCCTGGGAATCCTGGGGACGTCTTTCTTCGCGCGCGGCCTGCTGATCCCCTGGCTGGGCTTCTACTGGGATGACTTGCCGACCCTGTGGGCTATGCACGCCTACGGCCAGGCCGTGACCTGGCAATTCTTCCGCTCGGATCGTCCGTTCCTTCCTTGGATATACCAGCTGACAGCCCCCCTCGCCGGCGAGTCGCCGGTTCGCTGGCAGCTTCTCGGACTGCTGGCGTGGTTCCTTGCGGGGGTCTCTGTCTGGTGGCTGATGGTGGGCCTTTGGCCGTCTCAGCGAAGGCTCGCACTGCTGAGTGGGCTGTTGTTTGTTGTGTACCCGGGCTTCCTGCAGGGCCCGATCTCGATCATCTATTCCCACTTCCTGTTCCTCTCCGCCCTGTTCTTCTTCTCCTTCAGCTGTACCGTTCGCGCGATCAGGGGCGGACCCAGGTCCCAAGCATGGTTCGCGGCCGCGTTGGGCACCCAGGCCCTGGCTTTGTTCTCCTTCGAGTATTTGGTCGGCCTTGAACTGCTGCGGCCCGCACTAATCGGCCTGGTGCTGCGACAAGAGGGCTTGCGTGGCAGACGATGGGCCGTCAGGACCACACTTACCTGGCTGCCTCACTTGGCTATCCTGTCCGTCTACCTTGTCTGGCGCGCCGTTACCCCCAGATTCCCAACCTACGAACCTGCGCTCCTGACAATGCTGGCACAGCAACCGGGTGCCGCCCTGCAGGCGTTGGCGTCCAGGATCGCAAGCGACCTCCTGCTCACAACCGGAGGAGCGTGGTTCGAAGCCGCTTCGCCCCCTGCTCTCTCGAGCATCGGAAAGACCGGCCTGCTTGCGATGTCGGTGTCATTTCTGGGAGCTGCCCTGGTCACCGTGTGGGCGCTGCTGCGGCAGCGCCCGAATGATCTCGGCAAGCCGAGCCCGGCAGCGCGCACCGACCTGGCAGCCGCCGCAGGGCTTGGGGCTTGGGCGCTCTTGATCGCGGGCATCCCAGTCTGGATACCCATGCTGCCCTTGCAGCTCAGTTTCTCCTGGGACCGCATGACCTTGCCGTTCATTCTCGGTGCTAGCGTCCTGGCCGCATCACTGCTGGTAATGGCCTTCGGCCGCTGGCGCGCCTCGGTGGCGCTGTTCGCCGCGGTGGTCGCGCTGGGGGCGGCGCACCTGACCGGAAACGCCGTCAGCTACATGCAGGATTGGCGTGAACTGCGCACATTCCTCTCCCAGCTCACGACCCGTGCCCCCGGATTGGCACCGGGGACGACTCTACTCACGAACGACTTCCCGTTGGACTACTACAGCGACAACTCACTGACCGCGCCGCTCAACTGGGCCTACGCTCCGGATCTTGACTCGACCACCATCCCCTACATGCTGTACTACGTTTCGATCCGCCTCGGCCTGGGACTCCCGGCACTCGAGCCGGGCCTCCCGATCACGCAACGCTACCGGCCCGGGACGTTTGAAGGATCCACATCGCAGACGTTGGCCGTCTACTTCGAACCCCCCGGCTGTCTGCAGATCCTGGATGTTGAGCTACATGATTCAATGCCCGGATTGTCTGCCGGCCTCTCTCAGGCGGTTCCGCTGTCGAATCTTGGTCTGATTGACCCTTCGCCCGAAATCCCGGCACGTTCCCCCTTCGCAGAGGCGATCGAGGCCAACTGGTGCATCTACTTCGAGCGCGCCGACCTGGCACGCCAACAATCGAATTGGAGCGAGGTGGCGGCGATCGGCGATCATGCCCTGCTACTCGAGGATCGCCCCAACAATGTCTCGGAGTATTTGCCGTTCGTCGAGGCCTACGGCCATGTGGACCGGTGGGAGGACGCGCTTCACTGGACGGGTGTCGCCATGGAGCGAAATAGCGAGGTGAGGCGCATGGTGTGCAACACCTGGGGTCGTCTCATTCACACGACACCTGCCAGCTCCGAGAAGGAGCAGGCTCTTGCCGAGCTGCCTAGCCTGGTGCGTTGCGAACCCTAGCAGCCCCGTATCGCCATCGGGCCAGCTCTCTGCGCCAGGAGGAGCTCCCGCCGAGCTGAATTTGACCAGCCTGCCGGGACATGCCGAGTGCAAACGCCCGAGCAGGCCCCTGGCCGAGTGCTCTGGGGGCGCTTCCCTTCGATGTATGCCGCTCGGCAGCCGAAAGCACCCGTGCTGAGCGTACCCTCCATTCCGCGCATCGGCTCGCGGCACCTGACATCGAGTCAGCCGGAAGGACCCCCGCATCCGGCGAGTGCCTGTGCCTTGTCGATGGCCTGGCGAGCGGCCTCGCCTGCCAGCGCGGCAGCCGCAATCCGGCTCCACGCCCGGCACAGCATCTGCGAGATCTCCGGATTGCGCTCAAGCGCGGTCTGGCTCCAAGCCAGTGCCTCCTGCCACCGCCCCACCTGCCCATACCCCTCAATGAAAGGAATGTACTCCGAGCCGTGGTTGGGCTCGTCGGGGCCGTTGAGACCCAGATCCCCCAAGGCAGCCACGCGCTGCCAGTCTCCCCGCTGACGCGCCAGGTCGGCCTGCTGGAACAGGGTACACCAGTTGGCTTCGGTCTTCCGCGAAAAGGGTGAGCGGGCCGGGGGATCAGCCGCGGTGTCAATCAGGTCAAGCCGCGAAAGGGGCAGGGCCGCGACCAGGTCCGGATCCAGGGTTGGCATCCCGGCATGCAGCTCAGGATCGAGAACCTGAAGGCAGTCATAGGGCTCGTAGAAGATCACGATTGCCTGGGATGTGCTCCCGTCGAAGTCGGTCGCCCGATAGATGCGGGTGATTGGGGTCCCCGGTTTCAGGGAGGTCAGGCTGCCTCCCAGCCGCATGGGGATCGAAACCACAAGGTAAGGCATGTGGGTGGACTTGAGGTTCGGCGCGTAGGCCCAATTGACTGGCGCGGTCAGGGAGTTGTCGGTGGAGTATGTCAGCGGAATGTCGTC
>JALHUE010000076.1 GCA_022866145.1 Anaerolineales bacterium
ACCCATCCCGCTGAATGGTGACGAGATCCCGCGGGACATCCTGGCCGCGATGGATGTTGTGGGCCACCCTTCGGATCTCAAGACGGCGCTGCAGATCCTGCGGCAGGTTGACGCAGCTATCGGTCACGACCGCAACCCTGGGCATGGCGTTTTGTCCGTTCCGGCGAGCGGCGGGAATCGGTCGGGCGTGGCCTATGCATTGGATTCCTGGGCCGCCGGAGATGCAGGTGTCGATTCATGCCTCGAGCGTGGTCATTTCGCGGAACTGCATCGCGTGCAGCCTGGCATACAGGCCGTTCCCGGCCAGCAACGCCTCGTGGGTGCCGGCTTCGACGATGCGGCCCTTGTCGAGCACCAGGATCCGGTCCGCGTGGCGCACGGTGCTGAGGCGATGGGCGATGATCATCGTCGTTCGACCCTGCATCAGCCGCGTCAGGGCTTCCTGGACGAGCTGCTCGCTCTCGCTGTCTAGGCTGGAGGTGGCTTCGTCGAGAAGCAGCAGGCGAGGGTCCTTGAGCAAGGCCCGGGCGATCGCCACCCGCTGGCGCTGGCCCCCGCTCAGTCGCACCCCGCGCTCACCGACGAGGGTGTGATACCCCTGAGGCAGATCGGCGATGAATTCGTGGGCATTCGCCGCCCTGGCGGCGGCTTCGACTTCGGTCGTTGATGCCTGCAGCCGACCGTAGCGGATGTTCTCCTCGACCGAGCCGCCGAACAGGATGGTCTCTTGCGGCACGATCGCCAGGTGCTCCCGCAGGCTGTGCTGGGTGATCTGACGCAGGTCGATCCCGTCCAGCAGGATGGAGCCTGCGGTCGGGTCATAGAACCTGGGGACCAAGGTGAAGATGGTGCTCTTGCCGGCTCCGCTCGGACCGACCAGCGCCACGACCTCGCCGCGGGCGATTTCGAGGCTGATGCCTCTCAGGACGTGCTGCTCATCCTCATAGCCGAAGTGCACATCGCGAAAGGAGATTTCGCCTCGAACATCTTGGATGAGGAGTGCGCCAGGGGCATCCTCAAGCTGCGGAGGTGTGTCGATCAGCTCAAAGACGCGTTGGGAAGCGCCGATGCTCTCTTGGAAGCTGGCGTACAGGCCGACCAGTGTGCCGACGCTGGCGGCAACCGTCAGGCCGTAGATCAGGAAGGCGATCAACTCCCCGGCCGTCAGACGTCCGGCAAGAACCTCCCGGCCCCCAAACCAAAGGATGAGTGCGATCACGCTGAAGCCGAAGAAGGCGATCATTGCCCCGAATACTGAGCGGATCCGAAGCATACGCAGTGCGGCCCTCACCGACCCCAACACGGCGCGCCCAAATCGCTCGATCTCGAAACCCTCGCGGGCGAAGCCCTTCACCACTCGGATGTTCTGCAGGACCTCTTCCGCTACGACGGTGGATCCGGCGAGCTCATCCTGCAGGCGGGTGCTGGCCCGCTGCAGGAACAGCCCGAAGCCTGCGGCGAGCACGCCCATCACCGGGGCCAGGATCAGAATGAACCGCGAAAGAAGGGGATTCAGAACGAACATTAGCGCAACGGCGCCGACCAGAACCAGCGTCTGCTGCAGCAGAGCGCCCAGGTCGCGGGTGAGAGTGGCCCTCAGGGTTGTGACGTCGTTGGTCAGGCGCGAGATCAGTTCGCCGACCCGGTGGGTCTGGTGGAAGTCCATCGAGAGGCGCAGCAGATGCTGATAGAGCTCGTTCCGCAGGTC
>JALHUE010000077.1 GCA_022866145.1 Anaerolineales bacterium
ATGCTGGGGGTCAGCCTGGCGGTGGCCAAAGCGGCGGCCAACTCGCTCGAGCTGCCGCTGTATCGATATATCGGCGGCGTGCACGCCCACGTGCTGCCCGTGCCGATGCTCAACATCCTCAACGGGGGCGCCCACACCGGCTGGCAGTCGACGGATGCCCAGGAATTCATGATCATGCCACTCGGCGCCGCGAGCTTCGCCGAAGGCCTGCGCTGGGGGTCGGAGGTCTACCAGGTGCTGAAGGATGTGCTCAAGGCGCGCGGCTACACGGCCCTGGTCGGCGATGAGGGCGGCTACGCTCCGGCGCTGAAGGCCAACGCCGAAGCGGTAGAGGTCATCCTGGAAGCCATCCAGAAGGCGGGCTATGTGGCGGGCGAGCAGATCTCGATTGCGCTGGACCCGGCTGCCTCCGAGCTGTATGACGAAGACAAGAAGCGGTACGTGTTGCGGCGGGAGGGGAAGGAGCTCACCGGCGAGCAGATGGTCGAGTTCTGGAAGTCGTGGGTCGAGCAGTACCCGATCGTGTCGATTGAGGATGGCTTGGCGCAGGACGATTGGGAAAGCTGGAAGCTGATGACCCGCGAGTTGGGCTCGCGCCTGCAGCTGGTGGGAGATGACTTGCTGGTGACCAATCCGGAACGGGTGCGACGGGGCATCCAGGAGCAAGCCTGCAACGCCCTACTGGTCAAGCTCAACCAGATCGGGACGCTGACCGAGACTATCGAGGCCGTCGAAATGTGCCAGCGCGCCGGCTGGCGAGCGGTGACGTCACACCGCTCGGGCGAAACAGAAGATGCCACCATCGCCGACCTGGCGGTGGCGTTGAACATGGGCCAAATCAAGACTGGAGCGCCGGCCCGCTCTGACCGGGTAGCCAAGTACAACCAGCTGCTGAGGATCGAGGCAGAGCTTGAGGACACCGGGACCTATGCCGGCTGGGGGGCGCTGCGGCGGACCTAAGCTCCCTGCCTGGGGGCAAAGGGGGAGAGGCCGGCTCGCCTGCTGGGTGACCCCCTGAGCCGTCGCCAGAAAGCGCATCCTGCTGCGGGATCCGGAAACCCTGGTTCCCGCAGGCTTTTTTGCAGCCGTGACGAACCCAGACCGACCGGTAGGTTCCAACGGGCAGGTCGCCGTCTCCAGGGGCGTCGCCATGGCGCGAGGTTGGACCGCTGGGTCAGGCGCTGACAGATGGGAGGCGACCCCTCAAGGCGGGTCAGTTGCTGGTCAGGGGAGCAGGTTCGCGATCGCCGTTCTCGGCTCGAGTCACAACGGGTGCGGCGCAGAACGGGCATAGCCGCCAAGGAAGTTCGAGCAGCTGTCCGCACGAAGCACAGGCCCGTCGCAACCGGGTGGCGCAGGCGGGACAGACCTGCCAGTCGGGCAGCGTCCGGGCGCCGCAGCCGGGGCACTGGGTCCTGGCTTCGATCTCGCTCAGCAGCGCTTCTTCTTCAAGGGCGTGCTGGTAGACCTCGTCCAGGGTGGCAGCCGGGCGCAGCAGCAGGTAGATGATCACTCCGAGCGGCCCGAGCAGGAGGACGACCAGGGCCGCCAGCAGGCGCAGCAGGCGGTCTTGTGAGCGGCGGCCCAGGTCACGGTAGGTCCAGAACACCAGGGCCAACCACAGGGCGGCCAGGAATGCCCCCAGCAGCGCTGTGCCGAACAGCAGGGCGTCTCGCAGGGTTCCCAGGCTGGTCTGAAAGGGCATCCGATTCCTCCCTCGGCGGGCGATTATAGCACGCAGAGGTGGCGGAAGCAGTGCAAGCTTCGGACCGCGGCCGTTGATTTCGGGTTCCTTCCGGTGAGTGCATACCCCCGTGAGCGTGGGGTCACGGCTGAGCCCCGAGCCCGGCCCGGATCGACCCAGCACGCGTGCGCCGAGTGCGGCGTCTGCACCCCTTGGGGAGGGCCCCCGCTTCGCAGGCCATCGGGATCGGGGTTCGGAGCGGCCCGAGAAAATGGGGCGCCAGCCGTCAGCTCTCCGATCCAGGCGCGGCGACGCCTGTGGAGGGAGAGGCGAACTTCTAGGTTCGCGAGCGGTGGCTGCGCGCCCGGCGCGTTGACAGTGCACGGAGCGTGCACTATAGTCGCAGAGTCCGCGTTGCAGGGGGATGCAGTGACGGGCTACGAAGTGCATCGAATCGCCGACATGCCCTCCGGTGAGCGCCCGCGAGAGCGCATGCAGCGTCTGGGGTCCGGTGCGCTGAGTGACGGCGAGCTGCTGGCGATTGTGATCCACAGTGGCCTTCGCGGCCGAAGCGCTGTCCAGCTGGCAGAAATGATGCTGTCCGCCGGGAGCGGTCTCGGCGGGGTGCAGCGGATGTCGTTCGATGATCTGTGCGGGATGAGCGGGATCGGTCCGGCCAAAGCCGCCCAGCTGCAGGCGGCCATGGAGATCGGGCGGCGTGTTTCCGCCCTGACGCCCGAGGAGCGACCGGAGTTGCAGAGCCCTCAGGATGTCGCCCGGTTGGTGTCGTATGAGATGCAGGCGCTCGAGCAGGAGCATATGCGGGTACTGCTGTGCGACACCCGGAACCGCCTGATCCGGATGGTGGAGGTCTACAAGGGGAGTCTGAACGCGGCCAGCGTGCGCATTGGTGAGGTCTTCCGTGAGGCGATCCGGGCCAATGCCGCGGGGTTGGTGGTCGTACACAACCATCCCAGCGGCGACCCCACACCCAGCCCCGAAGACGTCGCGCTGACGCGCAGCATGGTAGAGGCCGGCAGGCTGCTGGACATCGAGGTGCTCGACCATCTGATTGTGGGCCAGGGGCGGTTCGTCTCTCTGAAGGGCCGCGGCCTGGGTTTTGCCTGACGGGGGTGGTGGAGAATGGCAGAGTTCCAGATCCTATTGCTGCCTCGGCAGGACTACTGGGAGTGGGTTCGGGCCTCCCAGGGGTATGTTCTGGCGTTCGGCCCCAACCTGACTTCTGATCCCGCGACCGCCGGGCGGTACATGGCGCCGCGGCAAGTGATCAGCTTTCCGGATTTCCCCGGCGCGTATGCCGAGAGCCAAGACATGGTGGCGTGGTATCAGAAGCGGTATCCCGGCATACGAGTGGACGCGATCTCGGCCGCTACGCCCGGGAAGCTTCAGCGGCAGTTCGAGAAACGGATCGAAGCAAAGGATCGATACGGACAGCGGCTGCGGCCGTTCTTTCTGCTGTGGGCCACTGACTACCCCGTGGTGACCCAGCCGTTCGGCGTCAATCCGCAGATCTACCATCGCTTCGGCCTGCCTGGGCACGAAGGGGTGGACATGCGAGCCTTGACCAACACCAACATCTATTCGGCCTTCGACGGCGTCGTGTATGAGGTCTTCAGGGATGCCAAGCACCACGCCTACGGGATCCATATTCGGGTGCGACACCGGGATGGTTTCAAGACGGTCTACGCCCACCTGGCTAAGCCTTTGGTGGGGGTCGGCGAGGAAGTCAAGGGCGGCCAACTGATTGGAAAGGCCGACTCAACCGGCGCCTCGACTGGCTCCCATCTGCACCTGACCCTCAAGCAGGACGGAGCGACTGCACGCGGGGAGACCCGCTATCCCAAGGACATCATCGATCCCACGCCGTATCTCGTATGGCCGGACGGGTATCGCCTGAAACAGGTGGAAGCGAAAGGCTGGCCGGCCGAGCGCTGCCTTGTGGGTGCGGTCGGACGGGTGGACGGGCTGCTGCGCCCCGTGGATCTTGATCTCGTGGCGCGGGCCAGGTTGGAAGCGCTGAGCCTCAGCCTGGCTGAACCCGAGGAGACAGTCCGGGCGCTTCGGCGCGTCAATCCTGGAATCCAGTTGATCATTTCGATCCCTTCTCCCGAGGGCGGAGATGGCCTGCAGGTCGCCGACTCGCTTTCCCGCTGCATGGGCGACATCGGCCGGCTGTTGCGGGAAGGCGTCCGGGACTTCGAGCTGGGGAGTGTTCCCAATCTACAGTCTGGCGGATGGAATCGGGCCTGGCGTGACGGGGGGGAGCTTGCCGCCTGGTGGCTCGAGACCGCCCGCGCGATTCGCGCCGAGCAGCCTGACGTGCGGCTCGGCTTTCCTGGGCTCGATCCTGGGGATCACCTGGAAGGCTGGCGGGCTGCGGCCTTGCCGTTCCTGGAGGAGGCGAGCGCGGCGGCAGAGCAAGCCGACTGGATCGGGGTTCATGCCTACTGGGACAGCCGGGAATCGATGCTCGCCGTCAGTGGCGGCCGCTGGTATGAGCAGGTCATCGACCGTTTTCCGGGCCAGCGTTTGTTGATCACGGCCTTCGCCAATCCCTCCGAGGATGTCCCCGCCCAGGTCAAGGCCAGGGAATACCTGGAGTTCCTGGAAATCGTCGGGGACGAGCCGGTGATCGGGGCGGCCCTGTGCAGCTGCCTCTCGGCCCGGAAGGGATTCGACTCGGTTGTCTGGAGGACCGAGTCCGGGGAGGACCGGGAGATCGCCGGTCCCATCGGCGACCGCCCACGCAATCGAGGCGGGCCGTCTAGCGCGTGACGCGGAAGC
>JALHUE010000078.1 GCA_022866145.1 Anaerolineales bacterium
CGGGTCCGCCCTGTCCGGTCCCTCTCGGCCTGAGGCGGCGGTGGGATTGGGGGGCAGCCGCTGGCCGCAACCCCTGCACCCAGATCTGCGGGGGGAGCTTGGTTGGGGCGGCCCATGTGGGCGGGAGCGGCCGCTTGTGGCGGATGGCTACCCGCCGCCGGGCCGAATAGGGCTCGAGGGGTGGGAAATCGGTACTGGCAAGACTGGCGGCCTGCGGTGTTGCACACTTGCGAAAACTTGTTATATACTGTGGCAGATTGTGGGGAGAAGTGGGGCGAAGTGGGGAAGTGCGGATAGCCAGCCCCTTGCCCACAGCGGTTTGAGGGTCAGGCATGTTTCTAGGCCAGTTTAGCCACAGTGCGGATGCCAAAGGCCGCCTCACGGTGCCGGTGCGCTTTCGCGCTGGCCTGGCGGCCGGCGCGTACATCACTCAGGGATTCGAACGCAACTTGATGGTTTATACCACGGACAGTTTTGAGCGGCTGGCGAAGCGCGCCAACATGCTCTCGACGACCGACCCCGAGGCCCGCGCCGTCCGACGCATGATTTTTGGCGGCGCGACCGAGGTCGCTCTGGATTCCGTCGGCCGCATCCTGATCCCGCCCTTCCTGCGCGACTTCGCGCAGCTGCAAGACGAGGTGACCGTCGTCGGTGTAGGCGAATACTTCGAAATCTGGAGCACCCAAGCCTGGCTGACGGAGTTGGCCTCGGTGACCAACGCCGAGTCCAACTCCCGCCGGTTCGCGGCCTTCGACTTGTCTGCCGGGTAGGCGATGGCGTCGGTCAGTTCGCCACCGCATATCCCGGTCCTTTACAGGGATGTGCTCTCCGCGCTGCACGTGACCGCGGGCAGCCGTCATATCGACGGGACCCTAGGGGCGGGCGGACATGCCGCCGGAATTCTCGAAGCCAGCGCCCCCGATGGCGAGTTGTTGGGGCTGGATCGGGATCCAGGCGCCCTGGCTGAGGCCGGGCGCCGCCTGACCCGGTTCGCAGGACGGGCTCACCTGCGGCGTGGCTCCTTTGCCGATCTGCGCCACCACGCGGTAGCTATCGGGTGGGGCCAGGTCGATGGCGTTGTGCTCGACCTCGGGGTGTCCTCCATGCAAGTCGACGACCCGGGGCGCGGCTTCAGCTTTCGGGCGGACGGGCCGCTGGATATGCGGTTCGACCCCGAGCAGCCGACCTCGGCCGATGAACTGATCAACACCTGGGAGGAGGAGGCGTTGGCGGAGGTGATCGGGCGCTACGGCGAGGAGCCGTTGGCCGGTCGAGTGGCGAGGGCGATCGTCGCCCGACGGCCGATTCATTCCACCTTGGAGCTCGCCAATGTGATCGCCGCAGCAGTCCGGACCCGGCGCCCTGGCCTGCACCCCGCCACCCGCACCTTCCAGGCATTACGGATCGCGGTGAACCAGGAGCTGCAGGCCTTGGAGCAAGCCCTGCCTCAGGCCGTCGATCTGCTCGCCCCGGGTGGGCGGTTGGTGGTGATCTCCTTCCATTCCCTGGAAGACCGGATCGTGAAGGGCTTCATCCGCCGAGAAAGCCTGGATTGCCTGTGCCCTCCCGATCTGCCCGTGTGCACTTGTGGGCACGTCGCACGGCTGAGGCCGGTGAGCCGCAGGGCGGTCAAGCCGGCCGCCGAGGAAATCGCCAACAATCCCCGGTCCCGCAGCGCTCGCCTACGGAGCGCGGAGCGGCCGGGGGCGGCATGAACCTTGCATGGCAAGAGACGTGCCCCGGGCGAAAGGACGCATGTGACTGCGCGCAAGAAACAAGCCTTCCGCCAGACCCCTTGGCGCCTGCAGCTGCGGGTGACTGGGCGGACCATCCAGGTGACCGTTGTCTTGCTGGTGGTGGCCGGGTTGTACCTGGCCGTCAACGCCCGCTTGGCGGACGCCGGGCGGCAGGTGCTCGTCCTGCAGGAACGCGGCGAGGACCTGCAGCGAGCGAATGCCGAACTCACGGCCGAGTATGCCGAGATGACAAATCCCGCCCGCATGCTGAAGCGAGCCGCGGCGCTGGGCTACAAGCCGGCCGATCCCTACGAGATCTTCTACCTGCAGGTCGAAGGTTACGTCCCGCCGCCGGCCTTCGTCGCCCCCCGGCCGCCGACCACGCGGCTGGAGGGCGCCACCCGGCTTTCGCCGGCCTACACGGAGACTCTGGGTGAATGGATGACCCGCTGGCTGACGCCGGATTAGGTGAGGCGGTCCAGCCCATCCGTCTCTCACGGCCGCGCATCATCTCGATGATGGTGGGCGTCAGCCTGCTTGCCCTCGGGCTGCTCGTTCAACTGGTCCGGGTCCAGTTTGGCCCGTACGCGCCGGTCTTCGCCGACTGGGCTGAGAATTCCGCCGGCCGGCTGGAGCGCCTGGTCCCTGCCCGGGGGAATATCTACGACCGCAACGGCAACCTCCTGGCCACCAACGCCAGCCGTTACATTGCCGAGATCGAGGTCCGGCAGCTCACTTCGCAGAGCCGCAGCGACATCGCCAGCGTCCTGTCCGAGCTGCTGGGCCTGCCATTCGACGACCTCCAGGCTCAGCTCGAAACCGATTGGATCTCGCTCGGCCAGTACCGCACGCGGCTGACCCAGAGGGACGACAAGGGAAAGACCTGGCCGATCAGTGTCGAGAAGGAAGATGCGGAGATCGTGTTCGCTCTGCTGGACGACCCGCTCGGGCCGGACCTCTCTGGCTTGGACTTGGTGCCGGCGCCCCGGCGGGTGTACCCGGCGGGCACTCTGGCGGGTCACCTTCTAGGCTTCGTCAACCAGGAAGGCAAGGGGTTTTTTGGCGTCGAGGGCTACTACGACGAATGGCTGGCGGGCCGGCCGCTGACGATTGAGCGGCCGATCATCCCGCCCGAAGCCCGGGTTGCGCCCGACCCGCCGGCCGGGGTCAATCTCGTGCTGACGATCGACTCCGGGATCCAGCAGGCCGCCGAGATCGCTCTGGAAGAGGCCATCGACGACAGCGAGGCCGAGTCCGGACAGGTCATCGTCATGGATCCACGCAACGGCGAGATCCTGGCGATGGCGGCCTGGCCGGCTCTCAATCCCAATGACTACGATGCGTGGCTGCCTGGCGGCGAGGGCCCCGGGAACCAGGCCGAAAAGACTGACAAAGAAAAGGATCAGGCCGCGGAAGGGCAGGACGACGCCAAGCAGGACGACGAGGAGCCGGTGATCACCCCCGGTGTCGCAGGCCAGTTCGAGCCCGGCTCGACCTTCAAGGTGCTGACGATGGCCGCCGCCCTGGATGCTGGGGTCGTGACCCCGCTCGAGCAGTTCGTCGACACCGGAGAGATCGAGGTTGGCGGGCACACGATCCGCAACTGGGACGGTCGCGGCTATGGGCCGGTCGACATGATCGGCTGCCTGCGCTACTCGCTCAATGTCTGCCTGGCCCACGTGGCAGCCCGTGAGCTTGGGGCTTCGTTGTTCTACGACTACATGACCGCCTTCGGCATCGGGCAGATCACGGGAACCGACCTGGCCGGGGAAATCCCTGGCAAGCTGCGCACGCCCCGCGATCCCCAGTGGACCGAGTCGGATCTGGGGACCAACTCCTTTGGCCAGGGGGTATCCCTGTCGGCGATCCAGCTGTTGGCGGCGGTCAGCGCCATCGCCAACGACGGATTCATGGTGCAGCCGCATATCGTGCGCCAGGTCGTTGGCCCTCAGGGGGTGTTCGCCCCCAAGACCACCGTGCTCGGACAGCCGATTTCCACCGATACGGCGCGCCTGCTGACCGAGATGCTCGCGATTTCGCTAGAGGGCGAAACCAGCCACGCCAGCCTGCCGGGCTACCGCATCGCCGGCAAGACCGGCACGGCGCAAATCGCAAGGGAATACGGCTACGATCCCCGCTGGACCATTGCTTCCTTCATCGGCTGGGGCCCGCTGCCCAATCCGCGCTTCATGATCCTGGTCCGGCTGGACAAGCCGGTGAGCTCGCCTTGGGGCTCCGTCGTGGCTGCGCCTGTCTTCCAGGAGCTGGCCGAACGCGTGGTTGTTCTGCTCAACCTCCCACCCGATCCGGCGGTGATGCCGATCGCCGGAGGCGGGTAGCGGTGGGCCGATGTTGACGCTCGGAATCGTGCTCGAAGCTCTGACGGGCCGGGCTTTCCCGGAGGTGGGGCAGGTCATCACCGATGCGGCGGTGGACTCGCGGCTGGTGATCCCCGGATCGCTGTTCGTGGCACTCCCTGGAGAACATGCCGACGGACACAACTACGTGACGGGTGCCTTCGAGCGCGGGGCGATCGTGGCCGTGATAGAGAAGGACCTGCCCGGCGCCTTCGATGTGCTTGATCTGCGGGGCGGGGCGGCACCGACCCTCCCATCCGAGATTGGCCTCCCGCTTTGCCTGCGGGTCGACAGCAGCCTGCTGGCGCTGCAGGCGGCGGCAGCCCACTGGCGCTCACGACTGCCCACCCGGGTGATCGGAGTGACGGGAAGCGTGGGCAAGTCGACCACCAAGGAACTGATTGCAGACATCCTAGACGAGCGCTTCCGGACACTGAAGAACCCTGGCAATCAGAACAACGAGATCGGCCTGCCGCTGAGCCTTCTGCGCTTGAGCGAGGCCCATGAGCGAGCCGTGCTTGAGATGGGCTTCTACGTTCCGGGGGAAATCGCCCTGCTGTGCGAGCTGGCCCGGCCGGCCGTCGGGGTGATCACCAATATCAGCCAGGTACACCTTGAGCGGGCTGGGAACCTGCAGGCCATCATCGACGGCAAGGCAGAGCTCGTCGAGAGCTTGCCGGCAGGGCCCGGCAGTGCGGCGATCCTCAACTTCGATGACCCGCTGGTGCGGCCGATGGCCGCTCGCACCCCGGCCGAGGTCATGTTCTACGGCCTCTCCCCCGAGGCCGACCTGTGGGCGGACGAGGTCGAGAGCCTGGGCTTGGAGGGAGTCCGCTTCACGCTCCATTACAGGGGAGATCACATCCACATACGGGTGCCCCTGCTGGGCCGGCATTCGGTGCATACGGCGCTGCGGGCGGCCGCCGTCGGGCTGACCGAGGGCCTGCGCTGGGACGAGATCGTGCACGGCCTGCAGGCCACCCAGAGCCAGCTGCGGCTGGTCGCGGTGCAGGGGCCGCGCGGCTCGCTGATCATCGACGACACCTACAACGCCGCTCCGCCTTCGGTGATCGCCGCCCTCAATCTTCTGGGCGACCTCGAAGGCCGGCACACCGCCGTGCTCGGCGACATGCTGGAGCTGGGCGAGTACGAAGAGGAGGGGCACCGGATCGTGGGGATGCGGGCTGCCGGCGTCGTGGATGAACTGGTGACCGTCGGCGAACGCGCTCGCTGGATCGCCGACGAAGCCGGTCGATCCGGCCTGTCCCGCTCTCGGATTGTCCAGCTCGAAAGCAGCCAGGCTGCGGTCGACTACCTGCTGCCTCGAATCGGCGATGGCGATGTGATCCTGGTCAAGGGGTCACGCGGGATGCATCTGGACCTGATCGTTGCCGGACTGGAGAGCCTGTCGTGAGCGAGATGGCGGTGGCCCTGTCCCTGGGCGGCATCACCTTTCTGCTGACGGTGATCTGGGGCGGGCCGATGATCCGCATCATGCGCATGCTGAAGATCGGCAAGCAGATCCGGATCGAAGGTCCCCAACGCCACATCACCAAGCTGGGCACCCCGACGATGGGGGGGTGGATGTTCATCATCCCGGTCCTGATGATCACTGTCGTGCTCAACCTGGTGTCGATCGTCAGCGACCTGGACGTGCTCGGGCGGGCCGTGCTGCTGCCGCTGATGGTGATGGTTGCCTTTGGCGTGCTTGGGGCGATCGATGACTGGGAAGGCGTGCGCGGGCAGCGGCGCGGAATGGGCATGTCAGCGCGCATGAAGTTCTTTTGGCAGATCGTGATCGCCTTGATAGCTGCCGTGGCGCTCAAGTACGGCCTGCGGGCCCCGGACCTGTTCATCCCCAACTACCCGGCCGAGATCGACCTGGGGTTTTGGTACATCCCGTTCGCCGTGTTCATCATCGTCTCCGGGACGAATGCTGTGAACCTGACGGACGGACTCGATGGGTTGGCCGGATTAATCGCCGCCACGGCGTTCGCTGCCTACGGGGTCATCGCCATGCTGCTGGGGCAGGTATTCCTGATGCGCTTCTGCTTCACCCTGGTGGGGGCGGTGTTCGCCTTCCTCTGGTACAACGTCCACCCCGCCGAGCTCTTCATGGGGGACACCGGATCGCTCTCGCTCGGCGCCACGCTGGCCGTAGTGGCGTTGATGACCGGCCGCGCCATCCTGCTTCCGGTCATCGCCATCATCCCGGTCAGCGTCACCCTGAGCGTCATCCTGCAGATCGGCTACTTCAAGCTCACCAAGGGGCGTCGCCTGTTCAAGATGGCGCCTTTGCAGCATCACTTCGAACTCATTGGATGGAGCGAAACCCAGGTGGTGCAGCGATTCTGGCTCGTCAACCTGCTGGCGGTCATGGTCGGCGTTGCCCTGGCCTTGCTCCGAGGAGAGTGAGATGCGCGTCGGAATGCTCTGGTTTGACGACAGCAATCGGACCCTGCCGGAAAAAGTCGAGCGGGCAGGAAGCTTCTACCGCGAGAAGTTCGGCCGCAGCCCGAACCTGTGCCTGGTGAATCCCGAGTCGTGCGACATCAAGGAAGGCGTGTTCGCCGGCGTGGAGCTGCGCCAGGCGCGCATGGTGCTTCCCGGCCATCTGTGGATCGGTGTGGACGAGGAGGCTGCCCCCAAGCCCGCCGAAGTCCCCCGGCCGGGTCGCCGCAGCTCGAAGCGATCGAAGGCCAGGGTCGTGGGCGAACTCCGTCTGCCGCTGTTCGCCGACGAGCCTGCTGCCTGATGGAGGCTGGGTGCGCGACTGGAAGGGGCTGCGGGTAGTGGTGCTCGGTCTGGCCCGTCAGGGCAAAGCCGCCGCTCGGTTTTTCTCTGAGCACGGGGCTCAGGTGGTCGCCAGCGATCTCAAACCGCTGGACGATCTTCGCCCGGCGTGCGAAGAGCTGGCCGGGCTGCCGATCGAGTTCGTGCTGGGAGGCCATCCGCCCGGGCTGCTGGCGGGAGCCGACCTGTTGTGCCTATCCGGCGGGGTTCCCGCCGATCTGCCGCTGGCACAGCAGGCCCGGGCCGCTGGCGTCGGCCTGACCAACGATGCCCAGGTGTTCTTGGACGCCTGCCCGGCCCGGACCATCGGCATCACGGGCTCGGCAGGCAAGACAACCACCACGGCGCTGGTCGGGCGGATGGCCGAGCACCACCTGGCCGGGAGTGGCGCCAGGGCATGGGTCGGCGGCAACATCGGCCGGCCTCTCCTGGCAGTCCTGCCGGAAATCCAGCCGAACGACTGGGTGGTGCAGGAGCTCTCCTCCTTCCAGTTGGAACTGATGACGGCCAGCGTGCATGTGGCCGCCGTCCTCAACGTCACACCTAACCACCTGGATCGGCACCATACGATGCAGGCCTACACCGAGGCCAAGGCGCGGCTGCTCGGGCACCAGGAGGCATCCGGCACGGCCGTGCTGTGTCGAGAGGACTTAGGCTCATGGGCTTTGCGGGACCGGGTACGCGGTGAACTGATCGCTTTCGGCCGTGATGACCATGAACTAGACGGCACCTTTGTCGCCGACGGCGGAGTTTGCCTGCGGCGGCACGGGCGCCTGCTCCGGCTGTTGCCGCTCAGCGATATTCGGCTGCGCGGTGAGCACAACCTGCTGAATGTCCTCGCGGCTTGCGCCGTGGCGGCAGCGGCGGAGTTGTCGGCCGAGGCGATGGCGGCCGCCGTGCGCGCGTTCGAAGGCGTGCCGCACCGGCTGGAATTCGTCCGCCGCCTGGGCGGCGCGGACTGGTACAACGACTCCATCGGCACCGCGCCCGAGCGGGCCATGGCCGCGATTCGCGCCTTTGACGAGCCGATCGTGCTGCTGGCCGGCGGGCGCGACAAGGATCTGCCCTGGGACTCGTTCGCCGACGTGGTCAGCCAGCGCGTTGACCACCTGGTGCTGTTTGGAGAGGCGGCCGACAAGGTGGGGCGGGCGGTGCAGGCCGCCATGGCTCGCCAGGCCACGCCTCGGCCGGAGAGCATCGACCGCTGCCAGACGCTGGCCCAAGCGGTGCAGGCCGCCGCCCGACGGGCCGAAGCGGGGGATGTTGTCCTTCTCTCGCCGGGAGGGACATCCTTCGACGAGTTCCCGGACTTCGAAGCTCGGGGAGGGGCCTTCCGGTCCCTGGTGCAGGCGCTGTGATGCAGGCCGCAACCCGAGTCAAGCCCGCCCCGTCCACCCGGTCGTCCAGGCCTCCCGGCGCCGGACGCGGCCGGCTGCTGGGCATGGATCTGTGGATGCTGGCCCTGGTGTTCGTCATGATCGCCTTCGGGCTGGTGATGGTGTACTCGGCTAGTTGGGATGTTTCCTTCCGGCTTCACGGGGACGCCAGTGCCCTGTTCCGCCGGCAGCTGGGGAATCTGGCCATCGGCCTGCTGGCTATGGCCCTGACGGCCTGGATGCCGATCCGTTGGCTGCGCTGGCTGGCGGTGCCGATCCTGGGCGTCAGCATGCTGGCCCTGCTGCTGGTTCTGCTGGTCAACTCCGGCGACGGCCCGCGCCGGGCCATCCTCGGGGGCTCGATCCAGCCCTCCGAGATGGCCAAGCTGGCGGTGATCATCTATCTGGCGGTGTGGATGGAGTCGAAGGGGAACCGGCTCTCCGAATGGGGTTACGGATTCATCCCTCTGCTGATGCTGGTGGCGGTGGTCGACAGCCTGATCCTGCTGCAGCCGGATCTGAGCGCGGTCCTGACCGTCGCCATTGTCGCCCTGGTGATGTTCTTTCTGGCGGGCGCCCGGATCTCGCAGGCATTGTTCATTTCGGTAGGCGGGGCGTTTGTCGGCTACCTGCTGGTGCGAATCACCAACACCGGTCGAGTACGCTGGGCGGACTATATGTCGGGATTGATCGACATCGAGCAGGCGTCCTACCATGTCCAACACGCGCTGCAGGCCTTCTATGCGGGGGGCATTCTCGGGCGCGGCCTGGGGGCGAGCCGGGAGAAGTTCGGGCTGTTGCCCGCGCCCCATACGGACAGCATCTACGCCGTCATCGGCGAAGAACTCGGTCTGATCGGGGCTTTGTTCGTGCTCGTCCTGTTCTGGTTGTTTCTGTGGCGCGGCTTCAAAGTCGCCATGGACGCTCCGGATCGTCTGACGATGCTGCTGGTGAGCGGCGTCACCGTGTGGATCGCGGTTGAGGCCCTGGTCAACATGTCGGTGCTGCTTGGCCTGTTGCCGTTCGCCGGCAATGCGCTCCCCTTCTTCAGCTACGGAGGATCGAGCCTGGTCGTCACCCTGACCGGCACCGGCTTTCTCTTAAACGCCGCTCGCAGGAAGAGCGTGGAGGTTCAAGCGAAGACGTATGTCTCGCCTGTTGGTATCGGCTGGCGGAACCGGCGGAGGCGTGTATCCCGCCTTGGCCATAATCGCCGAACTCGATCGGAGCGTTGACGTGCTCTGGGTGGGATCCGAGGGAGGCATGGAGGCTTCCCTGGTCGAGCGCGCCGGCGTGCGCTTTGTGAGCGTCCCGGCAGCGGGCGTGCATGGCGTGGGCTGGCGGGCGCTGCCCGGTAACCTGCTGCAGCTCGCCCGGGGTGTCGCCGCGGCGCGGCGCGTGTTGGCGGAGTACCGGCCGCAGGCGCTGCTGCTGACCGGCGGGTATGTCGGTGTGCCTGTGGCACTGGCCGCGCGGCGGGTCCCGAAGCTGGTGTATGTCCCGGACATTGAACCAGGCCAGGCGCTGAAGCTGATGGCCCGCCTCGCCGATCGCCTGGCCGTGACGGCTGACGAGAGCCTTCCCCGGCTTCCTCGCCGGAGCCGGGCACGAGTGACGGGCTATCCCACCCGGCCGGACCTGCGGGGGGTGGACCGCGACCAGGCCAAGCGGCACTTCGGCCTCGACCCGGCAATTCCTACGCTGTTGGTGTTTGGCGGCAGCAAGGGCGCCCTTTCGTTGAATGAGGCGCTATGGGGATGCCTCTCCGAGATGCTCAGAATCTCCCAAGTAGTGCACATCACCGGCTCGCTCGACTGGCCGCGAACCGAAGCCCAACAGCGCCAGCTGGGGGCCGAGCTGGGGTCGCGGTACCACGCCTTCGCCTACTTGCACGATGAGATGGCACTGGCACTGGCGGCGGCCGATCTGGCGGTGGCCCGCGCCGGGGCTGCCACGCTGGGTGAGCTGCCGCTCTTCGGCCTGCCCGGAGTGCTGGTTCCGTATCCCCATGCCTGGCGCTACCAGAAGGTGAATGCCGAGTACCTGGCGGCGAGAGGCGGCGCCATTCGAATCGATGACGCCGACCTGGCGAGCCGCATGCTTCCCGTCGTGGGCGATCTGCTGAGCGACCCGGAGCGGCTCGAACGCATGCGCCGATCCATGCGCCAGCTGGCCCGTCCTCAGGCGGCGGCTGAGATCGCCGCCGAAGTCAAACACCTGCTGGCGGAGGACGGTGCCCGTGGTTAGCCTGCTGGTGCTGTTCTGGGTGTTTGTGGTTCTGTTCGCGGTGATCGGGGCCATGCGCGGCTGGTCGAAGGAAGTGCTGGTCACGAGTGCCCTGGTGTTGGCGCTATTCCTCAACGCCATCCTGAGTCACTATGTCACCTTCTACCAGAACTTGCTGGCCGGCGAATCGCCCGCCACCCAGCTGACGCTTCTGGCGTTGCCGGTGCTGGTGCTGGCGTTTGCCGGCTATCAGTCGCCCCGCCTGACGGCGCTACAAGGCAAGCTGGCTCGCGAACGCATCGAGGGCATTCTGCTCGGGCTGGTGATCGGGGTTCTCAACGGCTACCTGCTGGCGGGATCCCTGCTGTACTACCTACACGTGACAGGCTATCCCACAGAGCTGGTCACGCCGCCCGCCGAGGGGAGCGAATTGGCGGCTCAGCTACAGGCAATGATGGCCTACATGCCGCCGGCGCTGTTGACTATTCCGTATGTGTATTTCGCCGCAGCTGCCATTTCGATCCTGATCATCGTCGTGTTCGTATGAAGCGCAGGTTTCATTTGGTGGGGATTGGCGGAGCGGGCATGTCGGCCATCGCCCGGATACTGGCAGAACAAGGGGAGAGCGTGACCGGATCGGATCAGACCGTCTCGGTGTATTCCCAGGGACTGGAAGCCCTGGGCGTGCCAATCGCCTACGGCCATCGGGCTGAGAACATCGCCGGCGCCGACGTGCTGCTCGTGTCATCGGCGATCCCGGCCGGAAACCCCGAGCTGGCCGCCGCCCTCGAGGCCGGCCTGCCAGTCATGCGCCGCGAGCGCTTCCTGGCCGAGCTGACGGCCCCGTACCAGGTGATCGCCGCCGCCGGGACGCATGGCAAGACCACCACCACCGGCCTGATCGCCTGGATTCTGTCCGAAGCCGGACTGGATCCCAGCTTCATCGTCGGCGGCGTGCTGCTGGATTTCGGAAGCAACGCCCATGCGGGATCGGGGAAGGCCTTCGTCATCGAGGCCGATGAATATGACCGCGCCTTCCTCGGCCTTCATCCCGATGTAGCCGTCGTGACCAGCGTCGAGCATGATCATCCGGACTGCTTCCCCACCCCCGAGTCCTTCCGGGCCGCCTTCCAGGAATTCGCGGCTCAGGTCGAGCGGACCCTGATCGTATGTGCGGATGACCCGGCAGCCCTGGCGCTGGAGAGCTCGGCCCGGCGGGTCAGCTACGGGCTTTCGCCTGAGGCCGATTGGCATGCCGAGGAGATCCGCCCCAACGGCGTCGGAGGCAGTGACTTCCTCGTGCTTCGCGGGTCTGAGGTCGTCGGCTTGGTGCGAACCCGCCTGCCCGGAGACCACAACGTGCGCAACACCCTGGCCGCGCTGGCGGTCGCCGATGACCTGGGGGTGCCCTTCGCCATGGCGCGCCAGGCCCTGACCGGCTACCGGGGCGCCAGCCGGCGCAGCGAAGTCATCGGACAGGAGGGCGGGGTGGTTGTGGTGGATGACTACGCCCACCATCCGTCGGAGATCCGGGCGACCCTCTCCGGCCTGCGCCAACGCTACCCCGAGCGCAGCCTGTGGGCGGTCTTCCAGCCGCACACCTATTCAAGGGTGCGGGCGTTGCTAGCCGACTTCGCGGCCTGCTTCAGCCTGGCGGATCATGTGCGAATCACCGACATCTTTCCCGCCCGCGAGCAGCCAGACGGGGTCACGACCGGCCCCAGCCTGGCCGAGAGTATCCGCCATCCGGATTGCCGTTACAGCGGAGCGCTCGAGGAGAGCGCTCGCGCCTTGATCGCCGAAGTCAAGTCGAACAGCGTCGTCGTCACCTTGAGTGCGGGGGACGGCAATGTGATTGGGAAGATGTTGTTGGAGGCGCTGCGCCAGAGGGAAGGAGGCCAATATGCCGAAGGATAACCGCCGATTGTTCGAGACCGACCGACGCATGGAGTTCAAGTTGCGCCTGGCGGCCAAGAAGGCGTCTGCCGCGGGGCAGGCGACCGTGGCCGCGCTCGAGTTGGACGGGCCGCCGGATCGGCAGGTGCTGTCCAAGTTGATCGAGAGGGTGCGTCGGCTGTAATGCCCCCATGGGACGCCGAGACGATCGCCCGCGCCCTGAAGGCCGAGGACTTCGGCCAGGTCGAACGCCAGGCCTCGCTCCGGCGCTACGCCGCGGCCAGGGTAGGGGGTCGGGCCGACGTGTTGCTCACGGTCCGGTCGTCCGAGAAGCTGGGAGGCGCGGCTGCATGGTTGTGGGCCCAGGCGATCGCCTTCCGTGTCCTGGGGGGCGGGTCGAATGTCCTGGTCTCCGATGCCGGGGTGCGCGAGGTGGTGGTCTTGAACAAGGCAGCTGAGGTTCGCTTCCTCGACCGGCCGAGCGGGCCGGCCGTCTGGGCCGAGTCGGGCGCCGGTTTGGGAAGCGTCGCTCGCCGGGCCGTCGAGCGCGGTCTGTCCGGCCTCGAGTGGGCTGGCACCGTTCCGGGAACCGTGGGAGGGGCGGTGGTCGGGAACGCCGGAGCTTTCGGCGGGGATATTGCCGGGAGCCTGGAGGCGGCCGAGATCTTGCAACCCGCGCGCAGCGCCGAGTCCTGGCCGGCCGAGCGGCTGGCCTATCGCTATCGTGGTTCCTGGCTGAAGGATCATCCCGGCCGGGCTGTTGTGCTCTCGGCTTCCGTCCGCCTCCAGACCGGGGATCGCCAGGCCTGCCGGAGGCGCCTGGCGGGGTACGTGGAGCAGCGAAAGCGGACGCAGGCTGCCGGCCCCAGCTGGGGATCGATGTTCAAGAACCCGCCGGGCGATCATGCCGGCCGGCTGATCGAGGCGGCGGGGCTGAAAGGGGTGCAGCGAGGCGGGGCGCAGATCAGCCCAGTCCACGCCAACTTCTTCGTCAATCAGGGCGGGGCCTCGGCGGCGGAGGTCTGGGACTTGATCCAGCTCGCCCGGAGCGAGGTGGCGCGGAAGTTCGGCATCGAGCTGGAGCTCGAGATCGAGCGTTTCGGCGACTGGAGTCAGTCTGAGGGAGAGGCGGGCGTTTGATGGCAGCCAAGAAGCTGCGGATCCTGGTCCTGTTCGGCGGGCGCTCAGGAGAGCATGAGGTCTCCTTGCGCTCGGCGCGCTCGGTGCTCTCCCAACTCGATGCTGACAAGTACGATGTCTTGCCTGTGGGGGTTACTCATGAGGGACGCTGGTTCGCCGGCGAAGACGTCCTGGCGCGATTCGAGCGGCGGGAAATGGCAGGCCTGGTTCCAGTCGCCTTTGTGGCTGAGCCCGGGAACTGGAACCTGTATCACTGGGAACTGGGCAAGCCGCTGAGCATTCACCAGCCGTCGGACCTGGTCTTCCCGCTGATCCACGGGACCTTCGGTGAGGACGGAACGCTGCAAGGTTTGTTGGACCTGATGGAAATCCCGTACGTCAGCGGCGGCGTGCTGGCCTCCTCGGTGGGCATGGACAAGGGAATCTTTAAGGATGTCATGCGCTCGCACGGCGTGCCGGTTGTCGACGGGGTGATTGTGACCGGAGCCCAGATCGCCGACGACCTCCAGGCTGTGCTGGCTGCCTGTGAGGCCTTGGGACCCTATCCACTGTTCACCAAGCCCGCCAACCTGGGGTCCTCGGTAGGGATCACCAAGTGCCGCGGCCGGAGCGACTTAGTCGAAGGATTGATGGACGCCGCCCGTTACGACCGACGGGTTCTCATCGAGCAAGGAATCGACGGGCGCGAGATCGAAGTCAGCGTGCTGGGTAACGACGATCCCGATGCCTCCGTCCCGGGTGAGGTGATCCCCGGAGACGAGTTCTACTCCTACCGCGCCAAGTACATGGATGACACCTCTCGCCTGGTCATTCCGGCCGAGCTCGAGCAGGGCTTGGCCGACGAGATCCGCCACCTGGCGGTGCAGGCTTTCAAGGCGGTGGACGGCGCCGGGATGGCCCGGGCCGATTTTCTGATTGAGCGCGGCACGAACGCCATCTACCTGAATGAGGTCAACACCCTTCCGGGGTTCACCAGCATCAGCATGTACCCGAAGCTTTGGGAGGCGAGCGGGGTTCCATACCCGGTGTTGCTGGATCGCCTGATCGCCCTCGCTCTTGAGCGGCACGAGGAGAAGCGGCGCTTGATCCGCCGCTACGAGGCCTAGCATGTCGATCTCCAGCCGGGTCTTGGGAGGAGGCAAACCGCGCGCTCGCCGCGTCCGGGCCCAGCGCGCCCGTATGGCGTTCGCCACCGATGCCGTCCTGCCGGAGCCGCGCCGTCGCCCGGCCCAGCGCCGGGCGCGCAAGCGCTACGAAGTGTCTGTGCCCAATCGGCTGGGCGCCGGTGTGCAGCTGCCCTCGGTCCCGGTCGTGCGCCCCGGCCCGCGCCTGCTGTCGGCGCTGATGCTGGCGTTGGTTGTCCTGGGTGGGTCGCGGCTGGTAGGTGCTCCCCAGTTCATGGTTGGCGAGGCCGAGGTCAACCAGACGCTGATGCTTCCCGACCAGCTGATCCGGTCGCTGATCGGGGTCGATCGCCGGTCGATCTTCCTGGCGGACCCGCAGGCCATTCGGGCGCGGCTGGAATTGCAGCCTGAGATCTCCCGAGCCGAAGTCTCCGTCAAGTGGCCGAACCGGGTGGTGGTGGGCATCCAAGAACGACACCCGATACTCGAGTGGAATGACGCCGGGCGCGTGTGGTGGGTGAGCTCGGAAGGGATCGGCTATCTGGCGCATGGCTCGTGGCCGGGCCTGATCAAGGTCTCCAGTCGCAAGCCAATGCTGACCATCTCGCCCGACCCGCTGGCGCCGGTTGTGGCCCCCGAGATCCTGCGGGCGGCGGGCGTGCTCAGCGCCCAGCTGCCGGCCGAGGTCGGGCTGATCTACAACCAGGACCGGGGACTGGGCTTCGAGGATTCCCGGGGCTGGAAGGCGTACTTCGGCCTCGATGGGGACCTAGTTCTGAAGTACCGCCTGCATGAACGCATCGCCGAGGCCCTGCAGGCTCAGGGCATACAACCTGCAATGGTAAGCGTCGAGGATCTCGGCGCGCCGTACTACGAGGAGTCGAGGTAGCCGCGTGGCAACCATCATCGGATCGGAAGAGTCGATCTTCGTCTGCCTGGATATCGGGACGACGAAGGTGACGGCGCTGGTCGGCCAGCTGGATGGCGAACGCGGCCTGCGGGTGATCGGTGTGGGCGTGGCTCCATCGGCGGGCATGCGCAAGGGTGGCGTGGTCAACCTCGAGGAGTTGGCCAAGACCATCGAAGCTGCCCGCGACAAGGCGGAACGAACCTCTGGCTATGAGATTACCGGCGCCCTGGTCAGCGTTTCCGGGGCGCAGATCGCCTCGCAGAACTCGAAGGGGATGGCCGGCGTCTCGGGGCGGGTGATCGGCCCGGACGACGTCGGCCGGGCGCTGGATGGGGCGCGCTCGGTGGCCGTGCCGTTCAACCGCCAGCTGATCCACGTCATTCCGCGCGGGTTCATCGTCGATGGCCAGGATGGCATTCGATCGGCGATCGGAATGCACGGCTACCGCCTTGAGGTCGAAGCCCACATCGTGACCGCTAGCGCCACCGCCCTGCGCAATCTGGAGAAGGCGCTGGAGGTGGCGGGGATCGCAGTCGACGGCTGGGTGCTTTCTTCGCTGGCTTCGGCCGAGGTTTCGCTGACCGAGACCGAGCGCGAGATGGGCGTGGTGCTGTGCGATATCGGCGGGGGCACCTGCGATCTGGCCGTGTTCATCGAAGGCGCCGTCTGGCACACCGCCGTCCTGCCGGTGGGGGGCGACCATCTGACGGGCGACATTTCCCAGGGCTTACATCTGCCGCAGGAGACCGCCGAGGCGGTCAAGCGCCGCCACGGCGAGGCCCGTCTCTCAACGGCCTCGGCGGAGGCCGCCTTTGCGGTCCGGCCCTTTGGTCAGGATCGGCCGATCGAGGTGCGCTGCACCGAGCTGGCGGCAATCATCGAGCCGCGCGTCGAAGAGATCTTCGGCCTGGTCCGGCAGGAGATCAAGCGCTCGGGCTATGACGGTCTGCTTCCTGCCGGCATGGTGCTGACCGGAGGCACCAGCCTGTTGAAGGGGATCCGCGAGGCGGCGGGTGAAGTGCTCGGGCTGCCGGTCCGCTGCGCCCAGCCGGCCGAATTGCGGGGCCTGGTCGATCAACTGCGCTCACCGACGTATGCGACCGGGATCGGCCTGCTGCATTGGGCGCGGCTGCAGCAAGAGCAGCTGGCGCTGAATGGGAAAGGCTTCGGGAGATTCACCCTGCCCAGTTTTGACCTGAACCGGGCGGCGGAGTTCTTCAGACGACTGCTGCCGGGTTAGTCCCGGCGCGCCCGGGCCGGGTCGAAGGCCCGTGGCGCACGAACCTGAGGAGGAGGCAAGCCATGCAACCAGCACCGCAGACGGAATCATTTGCTCGGATCAAGGTCATCGGGGTCGGGGGGGGCGGAAACAACGCCGTCAACCGGATGATCCAGGAGGGCCTGGCCGGCATCGAGTTCGTGGCCATCAATACCGACGCCCAGGCGCTGCTGCTCTCCAACGCTCCCACGCGGGTGCGTATCGGGGACAAGCTGACGCGCGGCCTTGGTGCCGGGGGCATTCCCGAGGTCGGGCAGAAGGCGGCCGAGGAGTCGGCGGAGGACCTGTACGAGGTTCTCAAGGGCACCGACATGGCCTTCATCACCGCCGGCATAGGCGGTGGCACCGGCACCGGCGCCGCGCCGATCATCGCCCAGATCGCCAAGGAAGTGGGGGCGCTGACGATCGGCGTGGTCACCCGGCCCTTCACCTTCGAAGGCGCGAAGCGGGCGCAGTCGGCCGAGAACGGGATCGGCAAACTCAAAGAGCATGTCGACACCCTGATCGTGATCCCTAACGACCGCCTGCTGCAGCTCGCCGACAAGCGCGCCAGCCTGCAGGAGGCGTTCCGCATGGCCGACGATGTGCTGCGCCAGGGGATCCAGGGGATCAGCGAGCTGATCACCGTGCCCGGTCTGATCAACCTAGATTTCGCCGATGTCCGGACGATCATGGCCGAGGGCGGGGCCGCCCTGATGGCCGTCGGATCGGCCTCCGGCGAGGACCGTGCCCGGATCGCCGCCGAGCAGGCCATCTCGAGCCAGCTGCTGGACATCCGGATTGACGGCGCCCGCGGGATCCTGTTCAATGTCACGGGCGGGCCAAACCTCAGCCTGTTTGAGGTCAACCAGGCGGCGGCCATCATCAAAGAGACGGCGCACCCCGATGTCAACCTGATCTTCGGCGCAGTCATCGATCCCAATATCGGCGATGAGCTGCGGGTGACGGTCATCGCCACCGGCTTCGAACGAGCCGGGGCGACGGCACGCCTCGACCGGCGGTCCCGCACCCGCACCGAGGCCAAAGCGGCCCAGGCGGCAGCCCACACGGGCCAGGAGGTTTCGATCGAGGACTTCCAGCCGGCGAGTTTTGACGTCAACAACCTGGATATCCCGGCCTTTCTGCGGCGCCGGTAGGCTGGCCCGCCCTGGCGGGCCGATGCCAACGCCGGCGATCTGCCCCCTGGCTGGGTCCCAGGGTGGGCAGGTGGCCTGATGGGCGAAGACCGATGGCGGCTCCTCCTCCCGCCGTCGGTCCTTGCCTGTCCCCAGGACCTAAGTACTACCCCCGTTCCGAAGGAAAGCCGAGCGGGGGGATTGCCAGCCAAACTCCCCCCATGCTAGAATTTGGCCCCTTCCCCCGGAGATATCGGGAAAGACACCTAGGACCGGCATACATCTGGCGCCAAACGTTTGTTCGCTGACAAGCGCAAGGCAAGGTGAGTGGGTATGCGTTGTCCATACTGCCAGACGGATAACACACGCGTCATCGACACCACACATGAGTCGCGGGGTGGGGTGCGCAGGCGCCGGGTGTGCCAGGCCTGCGGCCAGCGCTTCAGCACCCATGAACGGGCGGTGCTGGCAACTCCAATGGTAATCAAGCAGGATGGCACTCGCGAGGAATTTAATCGCGAGAAGCTGGCAAGCGGCATACGAATTTCCTGCGCCAAGCGACCGGTTTCGGCGGCGGATATCGATCGGATGGTGGGCGAGATCGAGTCGGCCTTGCAGACCATGGGCAAGCCGGAAGTCGCTTCGCGCGTGATCGGCGACATGGTCATCGCCGGCCTGAAGGAACTCGACCACATCGCCTACATCCGCTACGCCATTGTCTATCTCAAGATGGATGATCTTCGCTCGATCCGCGACGAAATCAACCGTCTGCTTGAAGGCTAAGTCAAACTGCTGGGGTTCGGGAGCGGACAGGCTCTCGGTGTTTCGTTACTGTGGGAGGTGGTTGGATGACCGATAGAGCTGACCCCGACACCAGCGTGCAGGCACAGCCCGCGACCAGCGTGATGCGGCCGTCAATGCCGGAGGGCCTACGCCGGGTCGAGCTGAGTGACAATGCCCGGACGGTGCTGACCAAGCGTTACATCCGCAAGGGGCCCGACGGCGAGCCGCTGGAAACGGTCGAGGGGATGTTCTGGCGCGTCGCTTACCACATCGCCGAAGTCGAGCGGGAGTGGAGCGGCGACGTGATGCGCTCCGCCTCCGAGTTCTTCGAGTTGCTGGCCTCGAAGCGGTTCTTCCCCAACTCGCCTACCTTCACCGGCGCCGGCACGCCCCTGGGGCAGTTGGCGGCGTGCTTCGTGTTACCGATCGCCGATGACATGGGACGGGACTCCTCTGGCATCTTCCAGACCCTGCGTGACGCAGCCTTGATCCAGCAAACTGGTGGAGGCAATGGGTTCTCGTTCAGCCGGCTGCGCCCCAAGGGCGCTCTGGTGAAGTCCTCTGCCGGCCAGGCAACCGGACCGGTCGGGTTCCTGCGGGTCTACGACAAGGCATTTGGCGAGGTCGCTCAAGGCGGAACGCGGCGCGGCGCCAACATGGCCGTCCTGCGCGTTGATCATCCCGACATTCGCGAGTTCATCACCTGCAAGGTCGACGAGAACCAGATCACCAACTTCAACATCTCGGTGGGTCTGACCGACGACTTCATGCAGGCAGTCACTGAGGACACCGACTTCGATCTGGTGGCGCCGCACTCCGGAGAGGTGATCGAGAGGCTGCGGGCCCGAGAGATCTTCGATCTGATCGTCAAGCACGCTCATCACAACGGTGAGCCGGGTGTGTTGTTCCTGGATCCTGCCAATCGAGCCAACCCGCTGCCCCATCTGTATGCGCTGGAGGCCACAAATCCGTGCGGCGAGCAGTGGCTGGGTCCGTATGAGAGCTGTTGCCTGGGATCGATCAACCTGGCGCAGCATCTGGCGCCAGGCGGCCGGGTGGATTGGGAGCGGTTACGGCACTCCACAGTCCTGAGCACACGCTTCCTGGAAGACGTCGTCACGGCCAACGCTTACGTGCCTGCGGTGCCCCAGTTGCGGGAGGCCGCCCTGCGGGCACGGCGCATCGGCCTGGGGATCATGGGGCTGGGCGACCTGATGTACCACGTCGGCGTGCGCTACGGCTCCGAAGAGGCCTTGGATTTCGCCGGGCAGGTCATGGAATTTGTGCGCTATCATGCCATGCTCACCAGCATCGAGCTTGCCCAGGAGAGGGGGGCGTTTCCGGCCATCCGCGGCAGCATCTACGATCCGCAGGACTTGCGTTGGTCGCCGCCGCAGCCAGCCTTTCCTCAATCCGGCGACTTCGCCCGCCCAGCGATTGACTGGGAGCTTGCCCTCTCCGGGATCCGTCAGCACGGCATCCGCAACGCCGCCCAAACCACGATCGCCCCCACCGGAACGATCGCTACCGTGGCCGGCTGCGAAGGCTATGGCTGCGAGCCGGTCTTTGCCCTGGCGTACTACCGGCATGTCGACGACGGCGGCACCGATCTGCGCCTGACCTACACTAGCCCGCTCTTCGAGCAGGCGGCGATCGAGTCCGGCATGGACGAAGCCACGCTGGCGGGGATCGTTGAGAAGGTCATGCAGAAGGGGTCGTGTCAAGACATCCCGGAGGTGCCTGAGAGCCTGCGCGAGGTGTTTGTCGTGTCCCAAGACACCTCCGGCGAGGAGCATGTCCGGATTCAGGCCGCCCTCCAGGCCTTCGTTGACAACAGCCTGAGCAAGACCTGCAACTTCCCCGAAGACGCCACTCCCGAGGATGTCGCCTCTGCTTACACGCAGGCCTGGAAGCTGGGATGCAAGGGTCTGACGGTCTACGTCACGGGGTCACGGCAGAAGGTCGTGCTTGAGACCAAGGCCACGGCCTCGGCCAAGGAACCGGTGCTGGCGCTGTCACAGATGCCGATGTGGATGGAGGGCAAGAAACCGCGCCCCCAGCGCCTGGAGGGGTGCACCTATCAGATCAGCACCCCCGTCGGGAAGGCGTTCGTCACGGTCAACCAGAATCGGGAATCGCAGCCCTTCGAGGTCTTCATCACAACGGCCAAGGCCGGCTCCGAAACCGCGGCAGTCTCCGAGGCTATCGGCCGACTGACTTCCTACATCTTGCGGGTCGCCTCGCCTGTGCCGCCGCGTGAGCGCTTGGCGGAGGTTGTGCGCCAGCTGGCCGGGATTGGCGGCGGCCGGCCGATGGGATTCGGCCCGAACCGTGTGCTCTCGCTGCCCGATGGGCTGGCGCGGGCGCTGGCCGAGTACCTCGGGTCCACGCCTGAAGCCCCGCTGATGGAAGTCGATCCGTCGCAGCCGCAGATCTCGATGCAGGTCGGGGATCTGTGCCCCGAGTGCGGGGCGGCTGCGGTCGTTAATGAGGAAGGCTGCCGCAAGTGTTATTCGTGCGGCTACAGCGAGTGCTGACCGCCGCGGATGGCGGGAGGGCTTGAGCGCCATGCCGATGACCCAAGAGCGATAGTTGGAACATCCGCTCCTGGGTCATTGTGATTCTGGCGCCAGCTCCCCTCGCCCGCGTCCGCCACGACGCGGCCAGTCGCATTGTATACTGGGTGGCTGCCGCCCTTCGCCGCTCAGGTAGGGGGAGAGAGCCATGATCACATTTCGCGAGACGCTGGATTCGATCGAACGCCTGACAGAACTCCTTAGTCACGGCAAGGACGATCGGACGTCTTTCGACCGGGCTGTGGTCAATCTCACTGACCTGCAATCCATGCTGGACCGGGAAAGGCTCTCCCAGTTCCGCAGCCCGAATTCCCTGGCCGAGTACATCGAGCGCGTCGCCATCTCCCAGTTGGCGGGGATCCACGATAGCTTGCAGGTTTCGGCCGACGCTCACTTCGACCGCCTGCAGGCAGCCCAGGAGCTGTCGGAAAGGCTGCAGGCGCGACTGAGGGCGGTCACCGAAGGCGCCAACGGCGGTTTCTTCGACGGGATGTCCTAGGGAGGCGGCAAGCGTGGCCAAGCGCTTCGTTCTTGTCGCTGGGAACATCGGCGTCGGCAAGACTTCCCTGACCGAGCGGCTCGGGGAGAGGCTGGGCTGGCAAACGGCCTACGAGTCGGTGGTCGACAACCCGTATCTGGCGGACTTCTATCAGGACATGCGCTCCTGGGCATTTCATCTCCAGGTGTTCTTCCTAGGGCATCGGGCGGAGCAGCACCGGGCGCTGGCGGCACTGCCGCAGTCCGCCATCGTCGACCGGTCGATCTACGAGGACGCCGAGATCTTCTCGCGGGCGAGCCTGGCTCTGGGCAACATCACCGAGCGCGACTACGGCGCCTATCGGCGGGTGTACGACCTGGTGGTGGCCGGCCTGCCGGCGCCCGATCTGCTGATCTACCTGCGTGCGCCGGTGCCGGTCATCCTGAATCGGATCCGCAGCCGGGGACGCGCCATCGAGCAGGGAATCACGGCCGACTACCTCGGCCTGCTCGACCGCTACTACCAGGAATGGATGTCGAGCTTTGAGTTGTGCCCAGTGCTCACCATCCGCACCGATGACCTGGATTTCGTCCACAAGTCCGGACACCTGGAGGTTGTGATCGGGCGAATGAACGAGATCCTGGCTGGCAAGGAGACCGTCGAGTTCCCGGCTTCGCAGAGTTAGTGTTCGATCATCCAGCCCGCTCCCGGGTTTCCAGACTCTCCATCCTCTGTGGCACGGCCTGGCCCCGCCTCAGAGTCTCGCCAGGCGCTGGCGCAGCAGGCGCATGGCCTCGGCGATCTTCCTTCGGTTGGCCTCGTTCTGATGCCAGCGGCTGGCGCCGGAGGGGTGGGGCAGCGGGATGATCCAGCGCCCGTTGGCTGTGAACTCCCGTCCGACCACTGCCTGCAGCGCCGCACCCGGTCCGAGCAAGACCGCAATCGCCAGACGGCCGACGGGCAGCACGATTGGCGGGTCGAGCAGCTCCACCTCCGTCAGCAGAAACGGGCGGCACAGTGCCTGCTCGGCCGGCGTTGGCGGCCGGTCTCCTGATCCGGAAGCGGCCCGCCCCGGGTAGCACTTGGTGATCGACGTCATGTAATGCCGGTCCCGGAACGGCTGTTCCTCCAGCCCGGCCTGAGCCAGCCAGGCGAACAGCCGGCGGCCACTGCCGGCGTTGAACGGCCGCCCGGTTTCCTGCTCGGTGGAGCCGGGTGCCTGCCCGACAATCATCACCTGCGCCCCGACCTGGCCGGAGAAGACTGCTCGAGGGGTTACGGGGAACCCGGAGTGGATGCACATCCGGCAGGCCGACATCTGCGCCTGCACGCAGCCAAGTGCGAACCTGCGCACGTCTGCCTTCACGCCACAGTCAGCCCGGCGTAGGCCTTCTGGATCGCCAGGGCGTCAAGGTCCATCATCGGACTCTCGCATAAGATCCTGCCGGCGCACCCGCCGGCGTGGAGCGCCGCCAGCAGTTCCTCCAGACGGAAATCCGAGTCGGCAAGCATCAGATGGTTGCGCTCGCCTTTGGGCCCATACTCGATCCCAGAGAGATGGCAGTGCAATTGCTTCAAGGAGTCGGGGCCTAGGGCCTCGGCATAGGCACCGAGCGCCAGTTCCCATTCCCGGCGGGTGTTCATCGATCCATCGCCTGCCCGGGCGTGCAAGTGAGAGAAGTCGAGGCACGGCAGCACGCCCGGGATCTCGCGGGAGAGGATCAAGACATCAGCCAGGGAGCCGAGCATCGCGGCCTTGCCCATGGTCTCGGACCGCAAGGTGACTGGATTTCCGGCTGCCCGCAGCTCTTCCACACAGCTGCGCAGGCGTTTGATGGCCACGGGCAGGACTTCGGAGGGGTCTCTGCCGAAGTACGACCCGGGATGGAACACAATATCCGTGGCGCCGGCCAGGTTCCCATAGTGGGCAGCATCCATCAGCCGCTTCCGGCTCTTGGGCCATTCCTGGGCATCGGCGTTCAGGTTGATGTAGTACGGCGCATGGATGCTTAGGCGGACACCGACCCCGGCCGCCGCCTGGCGGATCTGAGCGCAGGTGGCCTCGGTCACCCGCACGGACTGCACCCAGGCCAATTCGTAGGCCGTCAACCCGAGGTCTGCCAGGTGCAGCGCCGCGCCCATGGAACCCCCGGGCTTTTTCGGGGTCGAGGCAGGGGAGCCGACAGTCCCAAACACGAGGCTCGCAGGTTCTTCGCGCAGCATGTCATCCCTCTCCATTGGGGTCAATGCCACTGCCTGGCAGGCCGCTCACCGACGGAGGCGTGCCCCCCGTCCCGCTGGCCGGGCTTTGGATGCGGCAAGCACCTGCGCTGGCGGCTCTGGACAGGAGGGTCGCCGGTGGATCAGGAGACGGCTGCGCCTTTTCGGAGCGATCCGGTCTTCGGGGTGGGCTCGCGTGGGATCGAGAAGGAGAAGGTCGCGCCCTGGCCCGGAGGGCTGGTCACCCAGATCCGCCCCCCATGCTGCTCGATCACGGTCTTGGCCAGGGCTAGGCCAAGGCCGGTGCCCTCAATGGGGTTGTTGGGATCGCGCACGGTCACTCGGCCCCGGAAGAGGTGTTCGAAGACTCGCGGCAGTTCGTCCTCGGGAATTCCAGGCCCATTGTCACTGACGCTGACCGTCACCTGGTCATCGTCCCAGCTGACCCCGATGCGGATGGCACCCTTGAGCTCGGTGAACTTGATGGCATTGCTGAGCAGGTTGCTCATGACGGAGTTGAGCCGACTGGGATCGCCGATGATCAGAAGCGGATCCCCGGGAGGATCGTAGACGATCGTGTCCTGGCGGGCCTCAGCCAGCGGGCGTAGGTCCTCGATTGCGTGTCGGATCAAATCGTTCACCTGGCAGGGCTCAGCCCCGAGGTTGGCCGTCGACTCGACGCGGATGGTCTCCAGCAGGCCGGTGATCAGATTGGTCATGCTGTCTGTCGCACGCTGCATCATGTTCAGCGCCTTACGCTGCTGATCGCTGAGCGGAGCATCATTGAGCAGGTCGGCGCCGAGCCGAATGGCGTTCAAAGGGTTCTTCAGGTCGTGGGCAGCCGTGCCCAGAAACTGGGACCGCATTCGGTCAATCTGCTTCAAGGCCGTGATGTCCTGCATCACTGCCACGCGTCCGACGTCGGTGACCTCGCTGACGGTGGCATACAACACGCGCTCCGTGGGGGTGGTGATCTCCATCGTCACCGGCAAGTCGCTGTCGGCGCGCATCAACAGGTCGCCCAGGTCATGCCCGACGAAGATCTCCCAGGCTGGGCGCCCGATGGCGCGCTCGGAGTTGATGCGGAAGGCCTGACTGGCGGCTTTATTTACAAGAATGATGCGGCCGGAGCGGTCGGTCAGCACCACCGCATCCGCGGTCTCGACCAGGGTGGCCTCCAGCCGCCGGCGTTCTTCCGCTACCCGCTGGAACAGGTTGGCGTTGTCGAGGGCGATGGCGGCCCAGGAGGCGACCGAGGCGAGCACCTGCTTATCGGCCTCGGTGAACGACCCGGTCGGGTGGTTGATGGCCTCAATCACCCCCAGCACCTCGCCGCGGGTCTCGAGCGGAACGCACAGGATGGAGCTGGTGAGGAGCCCGGTCTGGCCGTCGATGGCGCTTTGATAGAGGGGGTTGGTGCGGACGTCGTTGACGATCAAGGGCTGGCGGTTGCGTGTGACCCACCCGGCGATTCCTTCCTCCAGCCGGATGGCCACGTCCCGAATGCGCAATTCGGCACCGCCGCTGGCTTTTAGCACCAGTTTCTCGCCCGGCTCGTCCAGCAGGAACAGCACGCAGGCCTCGGCCTGGATCAGGCGCTGGGCGTTGCGCATGGCATTTTCGAGCGCCATCTCAAGCTCCAACGTCGAGGTCAGGTCCCGCCCGATCTCCGCCAGTACGAGCAGCTGGTCGGCGCGCGAGGTCGCCTCGCCGAAGTGGATGGCGTCCTGCAGGCCGACGGCGCCGATACTCAGGATCGCCTGGGCGAGCTCCATCTCCTGATCGTTGATCTGCCGGCCCAGCTGTTGGTACAGCAGCCGGACCAGACCCAGCGCCTGGTTGCTGGTGGTGAGCGGGAACACGGCGGCGGCCTCGATGCCTTCCGCCTGGAGCATACTCAGATCCCGGGCCGATCCTACCGCTGGGGTCTGGCTGAGAGTCGACGGGCGCAGGTGCTCGAGCACCTGGGTGTGCACCGGGTAGTCCGGGACGGCGTCGATCTTCTCGGCCTGCACGGTTTGCTGAAGTCCCTTGCCGAGGCGCGGCCGAAAACGCACCGTGCGAGCACGAGCGTCGGTCAGCAGAGTGATCTCGCAGCAGTCGGCCGAAGTGGCTCGCAGCAAGTGCGTGGCCGTCTGGCGCACGACCTCATCCCGATCGCGAGTGCTGGTGATGGCATTGGTCGCCTGGTACAGCAGCGTGAGTTTGTGCAGTAGGTAGCTCTGACCGGCGCTCTGCCGGGCAAACGCCATGATCTCCGCCGCCCGGGCTGCCAGCACGTCCAGGGTGGCTAGCGCATCTTGGCCAAACGGCTTCCCGGTGTCGGTGCCGACAAAGAGCAGCCCGATTGACTGGCCAGCAGCGATGCAGGGGGCACAGGCGACGGATCCCGGGGCAAGGGGAAGTCCGAGACTGGTACTGGCGTCGCCGGAACTCGCGGCATGCCCGGCCCGCAAGGCGTTCCGCAGAACCGGTTGCTCGGCCGAGGAAGAAATGCGTCCCAGATCCGACAGGCTGAGCCCATGGGCCAAGCGTGGGCCAAACCCGGCGCTGACCTCGTCGTACTCATACAACGCCGCTCGCTGCGTACCGAGCAAGGCGCAGGCCGTCTCAAGCACCCCGGCCAAGGCCTGAGCAGGATTGTAAATGTCGAAACTGGCGGTGGCCGCCCGGTACAGGATATCCTGACGCTGATTAAAGGGATCGGTCATTGCTTCAGGTTTCTGGGTCGATCCGCAGTAGGCGGACCCACTGCATTATGTCATAGATACGCAGGCCTGACAAACATCTGCAGGTCTAGTGCGCTGAGGCGAGACGCCCCCGGCTCAGGCGCCGGACAAGCGGTTGACCAGGGGCGGACCCAAGATCAGCAGCCCGACCACTACTGAGGCGACGGCCGCCACCAGGACGGCGGCGGCGCCGACATCCTTGCCGAGGCGGGCGACAGGATGCAGGTCGGGGCTGGCGAGATCCACCGCCGCCTCGAGCGCCGTGTTCACGAACTCCGCCGACCAGACCAGGCCGATGGCCAGCACCAGCAGCGCCAACTCGGCGCGAGGCACGTCCAGCCACCAGGCCAGCCCAAGAACCAACAAGGTCGCTCCAGTGTGAATCCAGGCGTTGCGTTGGGTGCGCAGCACATGCCAGAGACCTGCCAGCGCATGACGGAACGACTGCAGCCGTGAGCGGGCCCGAAGGGCGGGGTCAGGTCGATGCATGGCGGGGGTCTGTGCCGCTCCTCAAGGCAGTCAGGATCTCCTTCTGGGCTCGCCACATCTGCCGCTTGCGGGCCGGGGTGTCATGGTCGTAGCCGAGCAGGTGCAGAACTCCATGGACCACCAGCAGCTGGCCTTCGCCGGCCAGGTCGTGGCGCTTGCGGGCGGCTTGTGCCTGGGCCACAGGCACGCAGACGGCAATGTCGCCGTAGTAGCGGCCGCCGACGTCCAGGCCCTGATCGTCGGCGGGAAAGGACAGCACGTCGGTCGCCCGGTCCACTCCGGCGAATTCGGCGTTCAACTGCTGCATGCGGGTTACCCCGGCTAGCAGAACGGTCAGGCTTCCGGGCTCGGCTTGCTGGTGGGAGAGCGCCGCCCGGGCGGCGCCGGCGAGCCCGGGACGGTACTTCCCCAAGCCGGGCTCGGCGAGCACGCTCACCGGATACTTCATCGCTCGGAGACCGCCGCCTCTTCGGATTTGGCCGGCCTGTTGCCGTTGCCATTGGCCTCCGGGTAGCGAAGGCGCGAATGATACATGCTGCGCAGACTGCTCACGAACGAACGCCGGATGTTGTCCAGGTCGCGAAACGTCAGCTCCGTGCGGTCGAGCTGGCCTTTGGAAAGTCGGTCCTCGACCACCCACCGCACCAGGTCCTCGATCTCTTCTTCGGTCTCTGGAGCATCGGCACGGGCCTTGGCTTCGACACCATCGGCCAACATCAGGATGGCCGATTCGCGGGTGCGGGGCCGCGGGCCGGGGTAGACGAAATCCCGCCGGTTGACACGTTCGGGCTCGCCTCCGGCAGCCTCGAGGGCGGCCTGCAACTGATAGGTGGCCTCAAGCGTCCCGTGGTGCTCGGGAATGAAGGCCGCAATCCGGCTCGGCAAGCGGTGCTTGCGGGCGAGTTCCAGGCCGTCTGTGACATGGGAGACGATCAGGCTGGCGCTGGTGGTCGGGTCAAGTTGCTCGTGGATGTTCTGCCCAGGCATCTGGTTCTCAATGAAGAACTGTGGGCGAAGCGCCTTGCCCGCATCGTGGTACAAGGCCCCGACGCGCACGAGCAGAGCGTTGGCGCCCACGGCCCGCGCCGCCTGTTCGGCCAGGTTGGCGACCTGCAGGCTGTGCTGGTAGGTTCCGGGCGCGTTGCGAAGGATTAACTGCAAGAGCGGGTGATCCGGGCGCGAGAGTTCGATCAGCTGTAGGTTCGAGGTCCCTCCGAGCAGAGTGCCGGCGAGCAGGACAAAGCCGAAGGCCAGGCTGGCCGACAGCAGGCCAGTCATCAAGCCGGCAACGAGCAGGGTTGTCTTGCCCACGAGGTCCGTCGTTGGATCCGCAAAGCGAAAGAGCACGACGACCGCGATTGCCCCCACCGATCCCGCCAGGCCGGCCCACAGGAAGGCGCTGATCCGTTCGGCCCGGCCGATCACCAAGGAGGCGATGCAGCCCGAGAGGGCAACGTACAGCCCGACCTCAAGACCTCGCGGCGCCAGGTAGCCGGCGACGGCGCCGGTAGCCAGGGCGGCCAGAATCCCCATTCCGGGGGAAAGCAACACTGTCAGCACCATCGGCAAGGCGGCAGCATGGAAGATGTAGGGCAGCACGGCGTGACCGGGAATCATGGCTTGCAGGGTAATCGCCGTCAGGACAAAGGCCAGCCCAGTGACGACTGCCAGCCGGGCCGAGGCGATTTGCTTGCGATGGACGCGGTAGAGATACAGGCCGATCGTACAGCCGAGGAGGGTGACCAGTAGGCCGCGCAAGGCGATCTCGCGCCCAGGGTTGGGGGGACGGATCAGGCCATAGGCCTGCAGGGCCTCGATGTCGATCGGCTGGACAACCTGTCCCCGAGCGACGATGGTCTCGCTGGAAGCGAAGGTCCGTGCAACTGGCTCGACCCGCTGCCGGGCGGCGTCCTGCGCCTCTCGGGTCAACGGCTCATTGTAGAGTGCGTTAGGGGCGACGAACGCAGCCGCCAGGTCGGCGACCAGCTCGGCCTGCGATTCCGGCAGGCTGATGCTCACCAGCGCCGGCACGGCGCGGCGGGCACCCTCAATGGAACCCTCCCGGATCTCGGCCCGCATGACCTGTTCCAGTACCGCCAGGGCCTCGAGCCTGACGGCCTGCCAGCGTGCATCCGCAAGCTGTAGGATGGCCTGGGCTCTTTCCGCCGGGATGCGGATGTCGGACAGGGCGCTCAGGTCGGCGACCTTCTGCTCGGGTGATGCGAACTCGTCGGCACGAACCGAGTCGACATAGTCCAGGGTGCTTCGCAGGCGCTGGACCTGTTCCCGGGCGACCCGGCTGTCGGGAGGATCGAACACCGGCTCGACGCCATCGGACGCAATCCGGCGCGCTTCCTCGGTGCGGGTCTCGCTGGAGAAGGTCAGGGCGAAGGGAGCCTGCACATCCTGCGATGCGACCTGGCCCGCCTGCAGCACCACTCCGGCTGTCCGTTGGTTAATCGGGAGGGAGAGGGCCGCGGTCGCGCCGACCAGCGCCAGCAAGAAGATCACCCCGAGGCGGGCTGCGTTCCACGCGGAGAACATCCGCTCGCGCATTGGACGTCTGGGTTGCGGGGAGGACTCCATGGCCCTGCTACGGGGCGGACAACAGCTGCCGCACCCGATCGCTGACGGCTTTCCCGTCGGCCTTCCCCTGCACATGCGGCTGCAAGGACTTCATCACCTTGCCGATCTCTGCCGGGGTGGTCGCGCCGGTCTCTTCGATCGCCTGACGCACCAGGCGCGTCAGTTCCTCATCACTGAGGGGCTTCGGCAGGTACGATTGCAGGACGGCCAGTTCCGCCCGAGCGGCCTCAACCAGGTCAGGCCGGTTGGCGCGCTCTGAGTCCTGGATCGCCTCATTGCGGACCTTGACTTCCTTCTGCAAGACCGCCATCATCGCCGCTTCGTCCAGCTCGCCGCGCTTGTCGACCTCGGCCAGCTTGACGGCGGAAAGCACCATCCGCAAGGTGCGCTTGCGCACATCATCTCCGCTGCGCATCGCGGCCTTCAGGTCGGACTCTAGCTCATTGCGGGACGGCATGAGTCCATTATACCGAGGACCGGAAAGGCGGGGAAGGCGGGCCCTGGTGGGGGCCGTGCGGGGCGGGGTCGTTGCCCGCCAGTGCAGCTGTCAGCACGCCGCCTTGCACTCCGGTGATGTGGACGGAAGACATCCTGGAGCGAAGGTTGAGGGGCGAGCGGGCCGATACGGGGAACCCCGTGTCGGTCAGTCCCCGCAGGCTCCAGCCTCCGCTGTCTGCGGGTTGTCCGCTAACCCAGACCGCCTGCTCAGTTCTGCCCACCTGTTGGCTGAGGGCGGCTTGGCGCGCCGTCCTCGCCAGGGCACGCAACCGCCGGGTGCGGAGGCCAAGGCGCACCGGGTCGACCGGGCTGGGAAGGCGGGCGGCCGCCGTCCCTGGGCGAGGCGAGTAGCCGAATACATGGGCGTCTGCAAACGCCATCCCTTCGACAAACTGCAGACTGATGTCGAAGTCCACCTCGGTTTCGCCCGGGAATCCGGCGATCAGATCCGTGGTGAGCGCCAGGCCAGGAATCCACTCCCTGGCCTTGGCAGCCAGGCGGGCGAACCCGTTGGGCGTGACCGGGCGGAGCATTCGCTGCAGGGTTGCTGCGCTCCCGGACTGCAACGGCAGGTGAAGCTGGCGGCACAGTCGGCGGTTGTCCCAGAGCGCCAGAAGCGGCTCAGAGACATCCCAAGGATCGATCGACGAGAGGCGGAAGCGGACTCCCTCCGTCTCCCGTAGGATCAGGCCCATCAGGCCCTCCAGCCTCGGCAGGCCGCGGGCTTCCTGGCCGTATCCACCTAGTTGAACCCCGCACAGTACGATCTCGTGGGCGCCACCCAAGATGGCATGGCGGACCCGCTCGAGGACGGTTCCCGGGGGAACGCTCCGAGCCGGACCGCGCACCAGACGGGTAAGGCAAAATGCGCATCGGGAGTTGCAGCCCTCCTGTACCTTCACAAATCCCCGCACGCGATGCCGATTGCCCGGGATCGGAAGGCGAACGGCCTCCCCCGTGGCGGCGAAGGGGAGCCTGGAGCCCCCTGTCAGCTGCCGGGCGATGCTCTCCTTCCGCCAATTGGGGACGACTTCGATTCCAGGGGCAAGATGAGCGGCGGCGACGGGGTCAAGGGTGGCCCAGCATCCGGTGAGCACGATCCGCGCCTGGGGGCGAAGGCGGTACGCCCGGCGCGCCATGCTCCGCGAGTCGGCGGCGGCGGCCTGGGTGACGGCGCAGGTGTTGAGGATGATCACGTCACTGCTTTCCGGCACGGCGACCAACTGGGCGCCCGCCTGGCGCAGGTCAGAGGCGATGAGTTCGAGCTCGCTCTGGTTCAAGCGGCAGCCGACGCTGTCGAGGAATACTCTCATGAGTTGAGTGGTAGTTCGGGTTGACGGACGGAGAAGCTGTCGAAGGACACCCGCGTGCCGGGAAGATCGTATGTCCCGGCGAGCAGCCCGACATCTCCGCTCTCGAACGCGTCCGCAGCTGCCTGGCGGGCGGGGACCCCATTGATGCTGAGGGTGAGGCGAGGGCCGCTGCACTCTGCCCGCAGATGGTTTGTCGATTGGCCGTGGACGATCGAGTCGGCCGGAAGCATGGCGGCGTCGTTGAACATGGTCTGCACGCCGTCGAGGCGCTGGCCGATGCCAGCGAACCCATCGGCGGAGATCAGGAAGAAGTAGAAGTTCTGGGGATCCTGATAGCGACAGATCACACCCAGGGCGTTGTTCTCCGGGCCATCCGTCACAGTGGCGTCGACGTCGATCACGACGTCCGTGAAGCGCAAACCCGGGCGCGACCAGGCGATCCTCTCGGGCTCGTAGACCGCAATCTGATAGGTGTCCGCGGAGTAGTCGGACTCGACGCTCGAGTCGCGGTAGCGATCCCACCCGCTCGAAGCCCGCGAGAAGTCGTCCTGGAAGAGGATCGATCCGGGTTGAGGGCTCGGCAGCAGCCCGGCACAGCCGCCGACCATCGCCGCGAAAACAGCGATCGCCACCGCTGGGGTTCGGGTAGGGTGTGGCTGCGGGTACGGGCTGTTGAGGCTCATCGAAACCGACCGCATTCTAGCATGCGCCCTCAAGGAAAGGCGGGCGGCTTCCCCGGCGCGGGCGTGGGCTGGGCGCTTCCATGCCGAGGCCAGAGTACCCGCGATTCAACCTCCGAGCGACTCCAGCGATCGGCGAGCCAGTTCTGCGTAGGCGCCCTCCGGGTCAATCTGTAGTACGGCCTGAAAGGCTGCGATCGCTCCAGCCGAGTCTGCCAGGGCCAGGCGTGCCAGGCCAAAGTGATAGTGCGCCGAAGCGGACTGCGGATTCAGCTCGATGGAGGTCCGAAGGATGCGATCCGCCAGCAATGGGTCACCCTCGACAAGGTGGGCGTGGCCGAGTTGGTCCCAGGCCTCCGCACTTCCGGGCTCGAGGGCAACCGCGTTTCTGGCGGCAGGAAGAGCCAGGCCGGCGATGTCGAACCCGTGATCGAGAGAGAACTGGGCCAGCAGACCCCAGTAGGCGGGCTCTGTCGCGGCCGCTTCGGCAGCCCGACGATACCAGCCGGCGGCCTGGGCGAGATCGCCGGCTGTCATCTGGGCTGCGCCCATTTCCGCCAGCATGGCCGGATTCTCGGGGCTCAGGGCGAGGCCGGCTTCGAGGAGGGGGATCGCGGCAGATGGCCTGCCGTGCTGGCGCAGGGCCATCGCTTCAAGCAGGTAGGGGAGGGGGGCGTCCGGCGCGTGCTGGCGGATTCCCCGAAGCTGTTGGATCGCCTGTTCGTCGAGGGCGGAACGGGCATAGGCCAGATACGCCTGCGCCCCAAGATCCCCCGGCGCAAGGTCGACAGCCCGCTCGAACGCCGCGGCGGCCTCCGTCCACAATTGGTGCTTCAAGAACACCTGACCGGCACGCACGGCCGCCTCGGTAGGCGCAGAGCTGGAAGACAACCCGAGCGTGGTCACCAAGTCGGTCAGCAAGCGATCCTCAGGCCCTGTCAGTCGCCGGGCATCCCGGCTCAGGCTGAGCGCTGACTCTGTCCCAAGCGCTGCCGCCAGGACCGCGCGCAGCCGATGTGAGTCCGCATCCTGCGGATCGAGTCGAGCAGACACTCCTGCCTCCCCAAGGGCTTCCTCGAATTGGCCGGCGGCGGTCAATGCCTGAGCCCTTCTGCGGTGCAGCCTGGCGGAGCCCTGACAGCTAGCGGGGATCGGGGTGCGGGCGGGCGCCCCACGGGTCATGGCGAGCGCCTCGAAGCGCAGACATTCCAGATCCTCAGCCTCAGGCTCGATGTGGAGCGCCTGCTCGATATGAGCCAGGGCCGCGCCCCGGTCGTTTCCTGCGAGAGCGGCCTGCGCTGCCGGTCGATGCAGAAACCCGAGCGAAGGCTCAAGCCGCAGGATAGCGTTGAGGTGGGTGAGCCCAGCTTGCGGCTCTCCCAGAGCCAGAGACTCCCGGGCTGCCGCCAATTCCTCCGCCAGCGCCCGCGGCGCCGCGGTCGGCGACACTGCAGCCAGGATCGTGCCTGTCAGGAACAGGAGGATGGCACGGACCAGGCTGGGGTTCAAGCGGGGCTCCATCGATCTTCTTGGAATGGATTATAGCCAGGGAGGCACGTCCCGGAATGCGTGCTGCGGCTCACCCTGCAGGTGTGACCTTCAACCGTTGAGCGCCGGAACCCCAAACGCTATAATCGGCTCGATCCCTGTGAGGCCGGATGGATTTCAGTCTGAGTTCAGAGCAGCTCATGGTGCAGAGGGCAGTCCGTGACTTCGCACAGAAGGAAGCTGCGCCGGTCTTGAAAGGGCTGGACCGTGAGCAGCGGGCGGATCCACTCCTGATCCGCCGGATGGGAGCGTTGGGGCTGCTCGGGGTGTGTCTGCCGGTTCGGTACGGCGGGCAGGGGATGGACTACATCAGCTTGGGGTTGGTGTGTGAGGAGCTGGAGTATGTCGACACCAGCCTGCGGGTCGTCCTCTCGGTTCACTTGGGTCTGACCTCCTTGGGATTGCTGCAGTGGGGGAGTGAGGCGCAGAAGCAGCAGTACCTTGTCCCGCAGGCGGCCGGTGACAAGCTGGCCGGTTTTGCCCTGACCGAACCCGGCGCTGGCTCGGATGTGGCCGCAATCGCCTCGACGGCCCGGGCGGTGGAGGGTGGTTACCGGTTGCAGGGCGAGAAGACCTGGATCTCCTTGGCGAGCCTGGCTGACCAGGTGTTGTGGTTCGCCCGGACCGGTCCCGCCGACGCCGATCCACACCAGGCGCTGACCGCCTTCATCCTGGAGACGGACCGGCCCGGCGTGACGCGCGGCGATCACCACGGCAAGTTGGGGATCCGGGCGGGGTCCACCGGTTGGCTGGCCTGCGACCAGGTCTTCGTGCCGATCGAGAACCGATTGGGCGAGGAGGGGGAGGGTTTCCGGATTGCGATGGCTTGTCTCGATGGCGGACGCTATACCGTAGCGGCAGGCGCGGCCGGACTGATCCGCGCCTGCCGGGATGCGAGCGTCGCCTATGCTCGACAACGCCAGGCCTTCGGTCGGCCGATCGCGCAGCACCAGTTGATCGAGCAGAAGATCGCCGGCATGGCCCAGGCCTATGATGTCTCCCGCCTGCTGTACTTGCAGGCAGGCTGGATGAAGAACCAGGGTCTTCGGTGCACCCGCGAAACCTCGATGGCCAAGTGGTATGCTACCGAAGCCGCGTTTGAGTGCGCTTCGCAAGCTATTCAGGTCCACGGTGCCTACGGCTTCAGCGACGAATTTGATGTCGAGCGCTATCTGCGCAATGCGCGGGGAGCGATGATCTACGAAGGCACCAGTGAGATCCACACCCTGATCCAGGCCAGCTATGCGCTCGGCTCGAGGGTAGACGGGCAGCTGCGGTGTGAACTCCCGGCTTACGATGCCCAGGCCTGGACGGCGCCCGCCGCGGCCTGAGAACTCGAAGTCCGGCCGGGCGAAGCGGGTCCGGCTGCAGACCGATCGGAAATCTCAGCCCTCGCACTCGAGGGCGGAATCGAGAGGAGGGTGCTTTGAACATCGTTGTGTGTGTGAAGCAGACCCCCGACACCGCGGCCACGGTCACGGTACAGGACGGGAAGGTCTCGTGGGGGGACTCGCCGCTCGTGATCAACCCTTGGGATGAGTTCGCGGTCGAGCAGGCGCTGCGCACGAAGGAAGCCCATGGCGGCAAGGTCACCGCGCTCAGCCTGGGGCCGGAGTCGGCGAAGGAAGCGTTGAAGCATGCCCTGGCGATGGGATGCGATGAGGCGGTCCTGGTCAGTGATCCGGGGATCACCGCCCCGGATTCACTGGTGGTCTCAGCCGTCTTGGCGGCGGCGATCGCCAAGATAGGGGAGGTGGATCTGGTGTTCTTCGGCCGGCAGGCGGTCGACAGCGACACCGGCATCACCGGCGCCCAGGTGGCGCGCCGCCTCGGCTGGCCGTCGTTGAGCCTGGTGGCGGCTGTCACGGCGCTGGATGCCGCGGCCAAGAGCATCAGCGTGGCGCGCATGCTGGACGAAGGGCGGCAGGAGGTCAAAGCGCCGCTGCCGGCAGTCGTCAGCGTTGTCAAGGAGATTTGCGAGCCGCGCTACCCCTCCTTCATGGGAATCCGCAAGGCTTCCAAGGCCCCGCTTCCGGTATGGTCCCTGGCGGACATTGGGATCTCGGCACCGCCGCAATCGGCGTTGACGTGGCCGGAGGTGTTCGCCCCCCCCAAGATCGAGACACGGTGCGAGGTCGTCGAAGGCGATTCGCCAGCAGCCAAGGCCGCCGCTCTCGCGGCGCGCTTGATCGAAGAGAAGGTAATCTGATGGCCAGCAAAGTCTTTGTGTATGTCGATCACTTCAACGGCCAGATCCTGCCTGCATCCCTCGAAGCTATCGGAGCTGCCAAGACCGCGGCCCTGGCGCTCGGGAGCTCTCTGACAGCCCTGGTGCTTGGAGAGCAGACCCAGTCCTTGGCAGCCCAGGCCATCCAGCATGGCGCCGATGACGCCTGGGTGGCCGAAGACGCCAAGCTCAAGGACTTCCGCCCGGAAGCTTACGCCTCGGTGGTGGCCAAGGCCCTCCAGGAAGCCGCCCCCGAAGTGTTCATGCTGCCCACTACCGCTCGCACCCGTGAGCTGGCGGCCATGGTGGCCGTCGATCTTTCGACGGGCGTGGCGCCGGATGTCGTCGCATTCGAGATCAAAGACGGCAAGCTGCTGGCCACCCGGCCGGTGTACGGCGGGAAGATCTTTGCCAAGGTGGTCATTTCGCAGGCGCTGCCCCAGATCGTGCTCATCCGCAGCCGGGTCTTCCCTGGACCGGAGGCCGACCCGGCGAAGTCTGGTCCGGTCAAGAAGATCGAAGCGGCTGTCGGCGAGGTGAAATCCGAGGTGCTCGGATACAAGCCCAGCGATGGCGGTGTTAGCCTGACCGACGCGGCGGTGATCGTCAGCGGCGGGCGCGGTGTGTCGAACAACCCCAGCCTGACGCCGCCGGCCGAGATCACGGATGAGCGGGAGAAGGAGATCTGGCGGGCCCAGCAGGGCTTCCAGTTGCTCCGGGAGCTGGCAGCCGCCCTGGGAGGGGCGGTAGGAGCCAGCCGCGCAGCGGTGGATGCCGGATACGTCCCTTACGCCTTCCAGGTTGGCCAGACGGGAAAGGTCGTGTCGCCCGATCTGTACATCGCCTGCGGCGTGTCCGGGGCCATCCAGCACCTGGCCGGGATGCGGACCTCCAAGACGATTGTCGCCATCAACAAAGACGCCGAGGCGCCGATCTTCAAGTTGGCCCGGTTCGGTATCGTCGGCGATCTGTACGAAGTGCTGCCGGCGCTGACCAAGGAACTCCGGGCTCGCCTCGGCAAGTAGCGATGCTCCTGAGCAGATCGGGCTCTGGCGTGCCCGGCCCTGCCCGGCCGGGCACGCCGTTTCTCCCCAAGGCGAGGCTTCGTCCTGGCCGTCCAACTGCAGCCAACCGTGGCGTGCCAGTCATGGCCTGGCATCCTGCTCAGGGACACCCGGGTCAGACCGGCGATGGATCCACTGCGCCAGGGCAAAGGCCGCCCTGCGGCGTTGCCCCTCGCTCCAGCCGTCACCCCTGGTCATTGCCTCCAAGTGCAGGAGGATGGCCTGGCGCTCTGCCTGGTCTAGCGCGGCAAGCCGGCGGCTGATCCTGTCCGGCGATTCCGAAAGAACATCGGCCCACAAGTCTTCCAGCGCACCCGCCATGCTGAAAGTGTAGCCGGGATCTGTCGACCAACGGCGGGCGCGGTGCCTCCGGCGGGAGCTCCGCGCTTTGGATTCGTCGCAGGCCGAGTGGAGCGCAGCCATGGCTCTGATAGAATTGCCCCATCCGAGTGGATGGGTCGCCGGATGGCCGCCGTAGGATCCTTCACCTTCGTGCTGCATTCTCATCTTCCATATGCAAGGCAGGCCGGGCGCTGGCCGCATGGGGAAGAGTGGTTGCACGAGGCCGCGGCGGAAACCTACATCCCGCTGCTGGATGCCCTCTACGATCTGCAGGCGGAGGGCGTGCCTGCCCGGCTGACGCTCACCCTGACCCCGATCCTGCTGGAGCAGCTCGCTGACGAGGATGTCCGCCGTAACTTCGTGGAGTACCTGGATCAGAAGATCGCCGCGGCCTCAGCCGATGTTCCTCGCTTCGAGCAAGCCCAAGACCCTCACATGGCCCTCCTGGCCGGCTTCTACCGCGATGCCTACCGCAAAGTCAAATCGAGCTTTGTCGAGCGCTACCGTGGGGACCTGGTTGGAGCGTTCCGCCGATTGCAGGATGCCGGCCTGCTAGAGATCGCGACCTGCGCCGCTACCCACGGATACCTGCCGCTGCTGGACCGGGACGAGTCGATCAACCTTCAGCTGCGAACAGCGGTGGAGTCCTACAAGCGGCACTTTGGCCGATCACCCCGTTCAATCTGGCTTCCGGAATGCGCCTACCGGCCCGCCTACACGACCGAGGATGGGCGCGCCCGCCCGGGCATTGAGGATTTCCTTGCTGCCCACGGCCTGAGGCTGTTCTTCGCCGAGACCCACATGATCCAAGGCGGGCAGCCGGTCGGGGTCGCGGCCGGGGAAGCCATCGGACCCTACGGGGAAATCACGCGGCGGTACCTGATCCCCCTTTCTGAGTTCCACCCGGAAAAGACGGCGACCACCTACCAGGCATACTACGTCACCTCATCGAACGTGGCGGTTCTGGGTAGAAACAACCGGACTGGGTTGCAGGTGTGGAGCGCGGAGTGGGGGTATCCGGGCGATTTCGACTACCGCGAGTTCCACAAGAAGGATGGGGTCTCCGGCATGCAGTACTGGCGGGTGTCGGGGACACGCGTCGGCTTGGGCGACAAGGATGCCTACCACCCCGACTGGGCAGCCTGGAAGGTCGGCGAGCACAGCCGCCACTTCGCTTACCTGGTCTCCGAGCTTCTCCAGACGTACCACAACGAAACGCACACCCATGGCGTCATCGCCGCCAACTACGACACCGAGCTGTTTGGCCACTGGTGGTTTGAAGGGGTCGATTGGGTCAAAGGGGTGCTCCGCGAGCTGGCCGCCTCGGAGACGGTGGAGCTGACCACGGCCTCGGCTTGCCTAGAGCAGCACCCGCCGACCACGGCGCTCAAACTCCCCGAAGGGTCGTGGGGTGCCGGCGGCACACACTTCGTGTGGGACAACGCAGAAACTCACTGGATGTGGCCGGTCATTCATGAGTGCGAAGCCCGCATGCTCAAGGCCGCCGAGAGGTACAAGTCCGCCGCGGGAGGCGAGCGCACGTTGCTCAACCAGGCCGCCCGAGAGCTGCTGCTCCTGCAGTCCTCGGACTGGCCGTTCCTGGTGACAACCGGACAGGCCAAGGAGTACGCCATCCAAAGGTTTGTGCAGCACGTCGAAAGGTACCGTGCTCTGCTCGACTCGCTAGACCGGGGAGCTCCCGACCTGGATCTCACCGCCGAACTTTGGGAAAAGGACAAAGTCTTCCCAGAGATCGACTTCCGCTGGTTCACCCAATGAACGTGCTCTTCCTGGCGGCAGAAGCCTCCCCCTTCAGCAAGGTCGGCGGGCTGGGCGATGTCGCCGGTGAACTGCCGCGCTGCTTGCGACGACTGGGCATGAATGTGCCCACGGTCATCCCACTGCACGCCTCCACCGACACAAGTTCGCTGGTGGTGGACCGATCCCTCAAGCTCTCGGTCCCGCGGGGCGGTGGCGAAGTGGCGGCCACGGTCCACCTTGCCCGGTCCGGAGATCAGCCGGTTTGGCTCGTCGACTCGGAGAGCATTCGATCGGCGCAGTCGATCTACTCACACCCGGCCGAGGATGGGGAGAAGTACGCCTTGTTCTGTCGGGCGGCGCTCTCAGCCTGTGAGGCCCAGGGGTGGATTCCGGACATTGTTCATGCGCACGACTGGCACGCGGCGGCGTCGGTTGTCTGGGCTCGCCAATTGCGATTCACCTCGCCAGCGTGGGCTGCCAGCCGCACCGTGCTCACTGTCCACAACCTCGCCTACATGGGCGCCGGAAGTGAGGCCGCGCTGGAGGCCCATCATCTGCCGCTCCCTGACCTGGCGGGCTTGCCGGCTTGGGCACAGCGCATGCCGCTACCGCTGGGGCTTGTGGCAGCCGACGGCGTGAC
>JALHUE010000079.1 GCA_022866145.1 Anaerolineales bacterium
CACACCGGCGCCGGGAAATCCTCCATCGCCCGCCTGATCGCCCGCTTCTACGAGTACCAGGGCGGGCGGCTGCTGGTGGATGGGCATGACCTGCGCGCCTTTAACCTGCGCGCCTACCGCCGCCAGCTGGGAATCGTGTCCCAGGTCCCATTCTTGTTCTCGGGCACCGTCCTGGACAACATCCGCTACGCCAGGCCGCAGACCGGTTTGGCGGAGATCGAGGCTCTGGCCCGGCGGATTGGCGACGGCGAGTGGATGGAGGCGCTTCCGGAGGGACTGAGCACCGAGGTCGGCGAGCGCGGCAGCCGGTTGTCGATGGGGCAGCGACAGCTGGTCAGCTTGATGCGGGTATTGGTGCAGCGGCCTGCGATCTTCATCCTGGACGAGGCCACCGCCAACATCGACCCCTTCACCGAGTACCAGATCCAACAGGCACTGGAACTCATCCTGGCCGCCACCACCTCGGTGCTGATCGCCCATCGCCTGTCGACCGTGCAGGCGGCGGACCGGATCATCGTGCTGCAGGATGGGCGGATCATCGAGGAAGGAAACCACCGCTCGCTGCTCGCGGACGGAGGTCACTATGCCGATCTGTACAACACGTACTTCCGCCACCAGTCCCTGGCTTACGTCGAGGCCGCCCGCCAGGCGGCGCTCTCCGACGCCGTCGAGCCATAGGCCCAGCGATACATTGCCGCCCCCAGGCCGATGTGCTAAAGTCAATTGCCTCGTTGCCCGAGGCACAATCGCATGGAACTGGCTCCTCGCTCAACCATCGACACCGGCCTGATTGAAGGCCGCCCCTGCTTCGTGTGCGGTGCACACGCCCTGCATGCTGTCCACGTTGAAGGCGTACCCGATTACGTAACCTGTTCCGACTGCCGGTCGGCGTTCGTTCTCGATCAGACGGGGGACTGGTTGATGTACGGCATGATCAACCAGGCCTACCCGGAGACCCGTCGGGTGGCGCTTCGCCAGTGGGCCCGCCCGGAGGACGTGATGCAGTCGGCCACCGAGGACCGGCGCCTGGCGGCGGTGGAGCTGGCCGCCGAGGAGCTGCCGCAGGTCGCGGCAGCCGAGGAACTGCCCCTGCCGGACGTCCCCGCCTCGGGGCCCGCGGCCGAAGCCGACGACCTCGACCCGGCAGCCCTGCCTGCCCTGTTTGCCGACGAGCCCGCCCTCGAGGACATGCCGGCCAGCCCGTGGGGCCTCCCGCTGCCCGATATGCCCCGGCAGGACGGCGAAGGGGATCTTGACGATTTCTCCTCCCGACTGGCCGCTCTGGCCGGAGTGCCCATTGAGGATCTGCTCTTCGATCGCCAGGATGAAGCGTTCGGCATGACGGGCCAGGACGACCTGGGGACCGTCGACGAGTTCGCCGCCGGAGCGGTCGGCAGCGATGATTGGCTGATCCTCCCCGAGGAACCGGGTATGTCGCCGCCGCCGCAAGACCAGCCCCAGGCGGGCGACGGCCCGGATCCCCTGCGATCGCTGTGGCGCGCCGCGCCGGCAGCGCTCGACGTCTTCGCCCTGTCGCCGCTGGCGGGCCAACCCGAGGCGGCCGAGGCCCCGGGAGAGGCGATCTCGCTGGCCGACCGCCTGGCGCCGGCTGTGGCGGAAGCCCCGGCGGCAGCCAAGTCTGCGCAGGGTGAGGCCAACGCCGCGCCTCTTGACAGCCAAGTCGAGGCGGCCTCGGATCCTCCTGCTGGACTCCGCTACCGGACGGTGATCCGGGGCACGCGGGTGCAGCTCCCCGGCGGCGCCTGCGCCCACTGCATGTCCACGCCCGCCCGTCGCAAGCTGAGTGTCCGGGGTAGCCTGCCCGCCGGCCAGGTCCTCGGCCAGCGCCGCGCCACCCGTTTCTCCATCCCACTTTGCTCTCGCTGTCATCGGCGTGCCAGCAGCCGAACCCCGGAGGAACGCTCCGCCCGCCTGCAGGCTCACCTGATCTCCGCTCTGGTAGCCCTGTTCGTCCTGGTCGTCACCCTGATGCTGGACGTGGTCAACTTGCAGGGTGGGGGCGAGGTCAGCGGGGTATTGCTGCTGATCATCCTGGTGCTGGGCTATGCCATCCCCGCCTTCATGCTGTCCAACCGTGCCAACCGCTTCCTTCCGCCTGCGGATGCGCTGTTCGTGCAAACGACTTTGCTGGTGCCCGAAGAGACCCAGGGGCTGGAGACAGCCTTTGAATGGCGGAACCGGGAGTACGCTGAGCGTTTTCTAGAGGCGAATCAAGAAGCCGTGCTTGGACGCGCCATTCAGGTGAAGGACCGCTCCGAGCTCACCGCCTGAAAGGAAATCGGCCGAGCCCCGAGCAAGAACCATGAGCTTGCTGCCGCGAACTCAAACCCTGGCGATCTGCCCGGTGTGCGGGGTTACCCACCACCCCGGGCAAGCCCCTTGCCCGTCCCCGGCCAACGAGGACTTATCCCCCACGGCCCATTCCTTGCTGGCTGCGCCGCCTCCGGTCATGCCCCAGGGGGAGAGGCAGCCTCCGGCCTCGGCCGCGCCCGACGCAGCGGGCCAGGCGCAGCCACCCAGGCCCGAGCCCGCCACGCCTCCTGCGGCTGCGCCCCGTCCGTCGTCCCGGGCTCTGCCAGACGAGATGATTCGCTCGCTGGTCGATCAGGGAATCATCGTCGACGAGGATGCGCGCGGCCCACGGCTGACCGGCATGCCCGTCCGCGGTCGCGGCCAGGCTACGGGTCGCTTGAGCGCGACCGATATCGTGCGTCTCGTCGCCAACCTGGATGGCGGTGTGCTCCCGGCTGACCAGCGGCAGCACTGCCCGCATTGTGACGCCGTCGTGCCGCGGCAGGCCAGCCGCTGTTCCTGGTGCGGCAACGGCCTTTCCGCTCCCTGATCCCAGCCCTCTCCGCCTCCGTTGAGAATTCCCCCCTCCAGGGGAGACCCCCGCCCGGTATAATGACCGGCTCGACCGATTCCAGCAAGGGCAAGGCAGATGCGGCAGGACCAAATCGTCGTCGTCGGAGCGCGGCAGCACAACCTGAAGAACATCACGGTCGCCATCCCGCGCGACAAGCTGGTGGTGATCTCAGGCATCTCAGGCTCGGGCAAATCCTCGCTGGCCTTCGACACGATCTTCGCCGAGGGCCAGCGACGCTACGTCGAGTCGCTCTCCGCCTACGCCCGCCAGTTCCTTGGCCAGCTGGACAAGCCGGATGTGGACTCCATCGACGGCCTGTCGCCGGCCGTGTCCATCGACCAGAAGGGGGTTTCCCACAATCCTCGCTCGACGGTTGGCACCGTCACCGAGACGTACGACTATCTGCGCCTGCTGTTCGCCCGGATCGGGACGCCCCACTGCCCGATCTGCGGCCGGCCGGTGCTCCAACAATCCGCCCAGGAGATCGTCGATACGCTTGAGTCCCTGCCGGACGGCTCGCGCATCATGCTGTTGGCTCCGCTGGTGCGCGGGCGCAAGGGCACGCATCAGGCAGTGTTGGACGACGCCCGCCAATCCGGCTTCACCCGCGTCCGCGTCGATGCCCAGGTCCACTCCGTGGAAGACGCGCCCAAGATGGACCGCTACAAGATTCATGACATCGAAGCCGTGGTCGACCGGTTGCTCATCCAGGCGCAGAGCGGGGAGGAGGCCGAGGCCGCCCGGACGCGCCTGACCGACAGCGTCGAGACCGCGCTGCGCTGGGGGAACGGCGCCATGATCGTCGCCCATCTCAACGCGGATCCCCCGGTCGATATCCCGTTCTCCGAGCGACTGGCCTGCCCTGAGCACGGCACCACGCTGTCCGAGATCGAGCCTCGCACGTTCTCCTTCAACACCCCCCACGGCGCCTGTCCGGAGTGTCAGGGGCTAGGCAGCAAGCTGGAGATCGATCCCGACCGCATCATCCCCGACAAGAGCCTGTCGATCAGCGACGGCGCGGTTGTGGCCATGGAGTGGTCCAACCAGAGTCGGGAACGCCGCGGTTACTACTGGCAGATGGTCGAGGCGGTCGCCGACGCCTACGATATTGATTTGGATGCCCCAGTGTCCAGGCTGACGGCGAAGCAGCTGCAGTTGATCCTGTATGGCACTGGCGACGAGGAAGTCCAGGTGCGCTATGTCAGCCGCGAGGGCCGGCGGGCGAGCTTCCGCGCCTCGTACGAGGGGATCATCGGCAATCTGGAGCGCCGCTACCAGGAGACGCAGTCCGACTTCGTCCGCACTCGGATCCAGGAGTACATGTCGGAACGGCCGTGTCCGGTCTGCGGCGGCAAGCGCCTGCGGCCAGAGGCCCTGGCTGTCACTGTCGATGGTGTCAACATTGTCGAGGTCACGGCCTGGCCGGTGGCCCGCACGCTGAGCCGGGTGAAGCGCCTGCAGGACCCGGCCGGTCCGCTCAGTCCGCGCCAGCAGCAAATCGCGGACCAGGTCCTCAAGGAGATCCACAGCCGTCTGGGGTTCCTGGTGGATGTCGGGCTGGACTACCTGACGCTCGACCGCTCAGCGGCGACGCTCTCCGGAGGCGAGGCCCAGCGCATCCGGCTGGCGACCCAGATCGGCTCGCGCCTGATGGGCGTGTTGTATGTCCTGGATGAGCCCTCCATCGGGTTGCACCCGCGCGACAACGATCGGCTGATCCGCACCCTGGAAGGCATCCGCGACCTGGGGAACACGGTGCTCGTGGTCGAGCATGACGAAGCGACAATCCGTGCCGCCGACTGGGTGATCGATCTCGGTCCGGGGGCCGGCGGCGCCGGCGGGGAGATCGTGGCCGAAGGCACTGTGGCCCAGGTTTCCCGCAATCGGGCTTCGGTCACAGGCCGGTACCTGGCCGGCAAGCTGCGCATTGACGTCCCGAATCAGCGCCGCGGCGGCAATGGCAAGTTCCTGACGATCGTCGGGGCGCGTGAGAACAACCTCAAGGACCTGACGGTCCGCATCCCGCTCGGCCGCTTCGTGTGCATCACCGGCGTCTCCGGATCCGGCAAGTCCACCCTGGTCGTCGAAGTCCTGCACAAGGCGCTGGCGCGCAGCCTGCATGGAGCCCACGAGATGCCCGGGGAGCATGACCGGCTGGAGGGGGTCGAGCACATCGACAAGGTGATCAACATCGACCAGAGCCCGATCGGGCGCACCCCCCGTTCGAACCCCGGGACCTATACCGGCCTCTTCGACGAGATCCGCAGCCTGTTCGCCGAGCTGCCGGAATCCAAAGTGCGCGGCTACAAGGCCGGTCGGTTCTCCTTCAACGTCCACGGCGGCCGGTGCGAGGCTTGCGAGGGACAGGGCCAGCTGCGGATCGAGATGCAGTTCCTGCCGGACGTGTACGTCCTGTGCGAGGTGTGCCACGGGGCGCGCTTCAACCGCGAAACCCTGCAGGTGCGTTTCAAAGACAAGACCATCGCCGACGTTCTGAGCACAACCATCGATGATGCAGTCGGGTTCTTCGCCGCCTTCCCCGCCATGGGTCGGAAGCTCAAGACCCTGCAGGACGTGGGACTCGGCTACGTCACCATCGGCCAGCCGGCACCGACGCTCTCCGGTGGGGAGGCCCAGCGGGTCAAGCTATCGCGCGAGCTCTCCAAACGGTCGACCGGCCACACGCTGTACGTGCTGGACGAACCCTCGGTCGGCCTGCACGCCGCCGACGTTCACATGCTAATTGAGGTCCTGCAGCAGCTGGTGGACCAGGGCAACACGGTCATCATCATCGAACACCACCCGGACGTCATCAAGGTGGCGGACTGGGTGATCGACCTGGGTCCTGAGGGGGGTGAGCGCGGCGGCGAGCTCGTGGCCGAAGGCACGCCGGAGCAGATCTGTCAGGTCCCCGCCTCGTATACCGGCATCTTCCTTCAGCCTCACCTGGACAGCTGACGCCGGCCG
>JALHUE010000080.1 GCA_022866145.1 Anaerolineales bacterium
CGGACGCGTCGCCGGGCGAACAGGGCTAGGCGCAGTCATGGGCTCGAAGAACCTCAAGGCGGTGGCCTGCCGCGCTAGCCGGCCGATCCCGCTGGCGGACCCGGAACGGTTCGCCGAACTCCGGCGCCGAGTGAATCTGGCTCTGCGAGAGGACAATCTCTCCCGATCGCTTCGCCAGACGGGAACAGCCGGGAGCGCCGAGTACTGGGAGTTCCTGGGAACGATGCCTAAGCGCTACTTCACCGGCGGCTTGTTCCCGGACGTCGAGCGCGTCTCGGGCACGACCATTGCCGAGACGGCCTTGGTGCGCCCGAGCACCTGCCATGGCTGTGTCATCGCTTGCGGGCGCGTCGTTCGCTTCGCCAACTCGCCGGAGCAGAAGGGAGCGGAGTACGAGACCACGGTCGGCTTCGGCCCGCTCCTCGGCGTGAGCGATGCAGCCTTCGTCACCCGAATGGGCGTGGTTTGCGACCGCTATGGCATGGATACGATTTCGGTTTCCAACGTCATCGGGCTGGCCTTGCTGCTCTTCGAACGTGGCCACCTCTCGGCCGCGGACACCGATGGATTGGAGCTTCGCTGGGGCAACACTCAGGCGATCGAAGCCTTGGTGCACAAGACGGCCAAGCGGGAGGGCTTCGGCGCCGAACTGGCCCGAGGCGCCAAAACCCTGGCCGAGGCGGTGGGGCACCCGGAACTGGCGGTGCAGGTCAATGGTCTTGAAGTGCCGTACCACGATCCGCGCGGAGCGTCCGGTATGGCGCTGGTGTACGCGACCTCGCCGCGGGGTGCCTGCCACAATCAGAGCGACTACTTTCTGGTCGATGGGCTCGGCCACACCAACGAAGAAGTCGGTGTGAACCTGTTCGATCGCTGGGACGGGGCCGCCAAGGCCGCAAACGTAGCCCGCCACCAGGATTGGCGCTCGCTGGGAAACGCACTGGTCATCTGCATCTTCTCCAACATCGCGGCGCAGGACCTGCGGGACCTGGTAAACCTCGCCACAGGGCTGGACTACGGCCTGGCGGAACTCGTGGAAGTCGGGGAGCGCAGCTTCAACCTCAAGCGGCTGATCAACGCCCGGCTTGGGCTGAAGCCAGGATCGGACGTCCTTCCGCCGCTCCTGCTCGAGCCGCTGGCGGAGGGCGGAACTGCGGGACACGTGCCGGACTTGGCTTCGATGCTTCAGGCCTACTACGCGGCCCGCGGTTGGGACCCGGGAACAGGCCAGCCGCAACCGGCGACGCTCAAGCGGTTGGGGCTGGCGCGCCCGGCGTAGCGGTTTCCCGGGCGAACTCCTGCAAGGAGGTTAATCGTGGAGCGGATCGTAACCTGTGAAGAGATGAGGGCGATCGAGCGTACGGCAGATGCCGGCGGCCATTCGTACGCCCAGATGATGGATCGGGCCGGAGAGGTGGTGGCGCAAGCGATCGCCGAACGCTTTGCGACCTTGGATGCGAAGCGAGTCTGCATCCTGATTGGACCAGGGAACAATGGCGGGGATGGACTGGTGGCGGGCCGGCTGCTGGCCGATCGTGGCGCCCAGGTTTCCTTCTATCTGGCGAAACCCAGACCCGAGTCCGACTCGAACCTGGCAGCAGTGCGCAAGATGCAGTTGCTCGTGGCGGTCGCGGGTGAAGACCAGCGCTGGCGGGTGCTGAAGAATCTGCTGGCCACGGCCGAGATCGTGGTGGACGCGGTGTTAGGGACGGGTTTTCGCCTGCCGCTCCAGGGTGAGGCGCAGGAGCTCCTGGGCATGGCCCAGGGCGAGCTCGCTAGCCGCGCTCCGCGACCGCTCGTGGTGGCCGTCGATTCTCCTTCCGGCGTCGACGCCGACAGCGGACAGGTGGCGCCCGAGGCGCTTGCCGCCGACCTGACGATCACCCTGGCCGCGGTCAAGAAGGGGCTGCTCGAATTCCCGGCGGCAGCGCTCACCGGGGAGCTGGTGGTGGGGGATATCGGGCTGGACCCGGAAATGGCTGAACTGAAATCCATCCGCGCCTTCCTGCTCGAGGCGAAGGATTTGGTCGGATGGCTCCCGCCGCGCCCAAGAGACTCCCACAAGGGCACGTTTGGCCGCGCCCTGGTGGTGGCTGGCTCCTCGAATTTCCCCGGGGCCGCGGCTCTTGCCGGGTTGGGAGCTTACCGGGTGGGCGCGGGGCTGGTGACCCTGGCCGTTCCCGCTCCGGTACAGGCTGGAATCGTGCCGCTGCTGCCGGAAGCAACATGGATCCTGTTGCCGCATGATACGGGCGTGATTGCGGCCGAGGCGGCCCCTGTCCTGCTGCGCGAGATGCCCGCCTGTGATTCGCTGCTGATTGGGCCGGGTCTGGGGCACGAGGCGACGACGCGGGAATTCTTGGCCAGGCTGCTCGGCCAGCGCGGCAAGCCCAGGATCGGATTCCACACCAGCGATGCGAAAGGAAGTCCGGCCCTTCCGGTTTTGCCTCCGATCGTCGTCGATGCCGACGGTCTGACGCTGCTGGCAAGCCTGGAGGACTGGCCGTCTCGGCTCCCCGGGCCGAGCGTGCTCACGCCCCATCCCGGCGAAATGGCGATGATGACTGGCGTGGCGAAGGAGACAATCCAAGGTAACCGGTTGGAGTCCGCCCGGACATGGGCCGGCGCTTGGCGCCAGATTGTTGTTCTAAAAGGCGCCCACACGGTGGTCGCCACCCCCGAGGGGGAGGCGTATGTGCTGCCGTTCGCGACAGCTGCCCTGGCCCGAGGTGGTACCGGGGACGTCCTGGCAGGCGCAATCGTCGGACTGCTCGCACAGGGGATGCCACCGGTGCGGGCTGCCCTGACCGGGGCCTATCTCCACGGGCTTGCCGGGGAGCTGGCGGCGGCTGGAGTTGGCGCAACGGCCAGCGTTCTCGCCGGCGACGTTGCGGACTATCTGCCGGAGGCGATCATGGCCGTTCTGCAGGATGAGTGACGGACTCGAGCCGGTCGGGCCCAGGGCGTCCGATTCGAAACGGCGCGGCCTAGTTGGGCCGCGCCGCGCTTGGCAGGACGCATGCCGGCGTTTGGGCAGCCGGACTTCGGGCCGGGGTGCGGAGTTCTAGGTGGCTTTGGGCTTGCCCGCCACCTTGGCCGTCTGCTCTTCGATCAGGACCTGGCTCTTCTGGCCAAGCTCCTGGGCCTTCTGCCCGGCGGTCTGGGCAAAATCGCCGGCTTTGTCGCCGACCTGCTGGGCGTACTCTGAGGCCTGATCCTTCAACTCGATGCTCTTGTCCCGAATGAGCTGGCGGGTCTCCTGGCCGGACTGCGGCGCGAACAGGATCGCAACAATTCCGCCGACGAGGCCACCAAGCAACACTCCTATGAAAAAGGCGGGCAGTTCACTTCCTCGGTCTGACATTGTGCACCTCCTCTGGGGTCGGTATGAATCGGGGTCTAGCGGAAGACGCCGGGTCGGATAAGAGCCAGGGCTCGCCGCACTGCCGCCACGAAGCTGTTGGCGCGGATGACGGGGGTGGCGAGGTTGTCGCTCAGGAACATGGTCGTACCGCGCAAGGTATTCACGGTCTGATTGGTGGATTCGAGAATTGGCTTGACTTCGTTTTCGAGCAGCACGGTCAGACGGGCGATCTGGACAATCAGGACGATCAGCGCCAGGCCGATCAGAAACCCCTCCAGCGCGAGCAGGATGATGGCCACGTCTCGCAGGGTTTCCGTTGTCGCCGGGTTTTGGACCATCAGCGAGATGGCGATCAAGACCCCCGCCAGGAGCAGCACCGCCGCGGCGATGATACCCACCACGATGCCGGTGCGCCTGGCCTGTGAATGTTTCTCCTCTAGCGGGAGCTCGGGGGTAGGGATGGTCTCGCCGGGCATGGACATTGCTCAAAGATTATAGCATACCGTTCAGCCGGAGCTTCAGCCTGGCTAAGGCTTGGATGAGAAGCCGGGAGATCGGGAAGGATTGTGGTTTAATCCCCGCTGGGAGTTCTTTCTAGCATGACCACACTGTCGCGTCGAGGATTTCTCAAGGCAGGTCTTGGCGGGGCTGGCGCATGGATGCTGCCGGCCCCGCCTCTCCTGGCCCAATCCGAATTCCCCGACTCCCCCCGCCTAGGGCGGGTGGTCTCCGGCCAGGTCGCCGTGCGCGCCCAGCCGGACTACGACAGCCCGGAGGTAGGGCAGCTGTACGATGACGCCGTCGTGCCGTGGCTGGCCGAGGTCGCGGGTTCGTACCGCTGGAGCGTCAATCAGCGCTGGGTCGAAACCGAGGGCGGATACGTCTGGGCCTCGCGGCTGCAACCGGTGCTGAACCTGCCGAACATCCCGGTCAGCTCTCTTCGAGAAACCAGCCTAGGGCCAGGCATGTGGGCGGAGGTGACCGTCCCATACGTGGACCTCAGCCTCGACAATCCGCCCGCACGATCTCCGTACCTGCGCCAGGCCGCGCATCCTCGCTTGTACTACAGCCAGGTCGTCTGGATTGACCAAGTGCAATCCGAGGGCGAGAGCGTGCAATATCGGGTAAACGAACGCTACGGCTACGGCGATTTGCTCTTGGCGGAGGCCTCGGCCTTCCGTCCGCTGACCGACGATGAGCTGGCGCCGATCTCGCCGGATGTCGAGGAAAAGCGAGTAATCGTCGATCTGCTCCGGCAGACCCTTTCGTGCTTCGAAGGGCGCAGCGAGGTGTACTACTGCCGGATCTCCTCGGGGGCCAAGTTCGATGCCGAAGGCAATCCGGTCGACAAGTGGTCGACCCCTTTGGGGCCTCATCCGATCTGGCGCAAGCTGATCTCGACGCACATGAGCGGCGGCTCGACGGCGACCGGCTATGACCTGCCAGGCGTCGCCTGGACGTCGCTCTTCAGTGGCGACGGGGTGGCGATCCACTCCACCTTCTGGCATAACAACTTCGGCGAGCCGATGTCTCACGGATGCGTAAACGCCCGACCGGAAGACGCCAAGTGGGTGTTTCGCTGGTCGCGCCCGCACGTGCCCTATGATCCCGGGGATGGGACCGTCGAAATGCCGGGCGGAACGATCGTTGAGGTCGTCGAGGGCTAGACGTCTCGCGCCGAGCTAGTCGAGCAAGACGCGAACTGCGCCGCTCTCCAGCCGATCGATCAACCGCACGAGATCATCCTGACGGCCCGGGCTGAACAAGTCCGGGTCGACGTATTCCATCTGCAGCGGTGCAACCCAGTTCGCAGGCGACGCGCCGTCATCCCCCCATGCCTGGCGCAGGGCAGCGGGGAGATCGGCCGAGATCGTGGCTGCCCAGGTGTCCGAGGCGCCCGGCGGGGGCGGCTCGGCGCCCACGATCAGCATGCCCAAGTCGGAGGCTGCCAGGGCGACTTCCTGGCTCGCGATCCCTCTTCCCAGATAGACCGTGCTGACGCCCTGCACGGCCAGTCCCTCGAGCGCGGCCAGGGACTCCTCGTCGGAGGTGCTGACCGTCGTCAGGGGATAGTCGGCGTACGGCGGGTAGGGCGGGTTGCACAGCCCGCAAGCATAGACCCCTCCCTGGAAGAAACCCTCCCCGGCTGAGGGGAGAGCAGCCGGCAGCACGGCGCCGATCCGCGCCTCGGGTGCCAACAAGGAAGCGGCATACCCCGCCGCAAAGGACCGCTTGGCCTCGAACGGGTCGTCGACGGGAAAGGCGCCGGGCTGCAGCAGGACGACTCCGCCGGCCTCGATCACCAGGAACTGGGCTTGCGGATTGTCTGCGGCCAATTCCTCCAGTCGGGGCGTACCGGACTCGACGACGACCCGGCGCGTGGCGGCGGTGATCTTGGCCGGCAGAAGACCATCAGTGAAGTTGAGCGCAAGTCCGCTCTCGTTGGCCAGCGCCGCCAGGGTGTCCACCAACCCCTGGGTGACCAACGAGCTGCCCTCCGGGCGGACCAACAGCACCGAAGGAACCTCGAGAGTGGGGGCTGGAGTGGGCGGTAGAGGTGTTGGGCTTGGTGTTGGCTGGGGAGTCGGCGAGGGGAGGCAAGCGGCCGCGGCCAAGGTCAGGAAGAACGCCACCGCCGCCACGACGCTTCGGGACGAGCGTCCACCCCCATTCGACCGAGTGTCGCATGTCCTGAAGGGTTGGCCACACATCAGGCGGACGGTCCGCCTTGGAGAGGTTCGTTTTCGTCGCTCGAGGAGTCGTCGTGCGGCTCCAAAAGCCGCTTCCATCCGCCCGGGCTGCCGGCCAGGATGCTGGCTGCAAGCAGCCCGACGACGGTCGCGGCAAGTGCCGGTACAAGGTTCAATGTGCCCAGCCGACCCCACGTCCAGCCGGTGAACAGACTCAGCAGCTGCCCTGCCCAGAAAGCGATCCAGGCAGCCAGGATATACAGGCCAACTCGGGGCAAGGGTCCCCCTCGCACGAGGTGGAAGAGCAGGCCGCAGCCGGTGGCGATCACGAATCCGAGCAGAATGCTCTGCAGCGTCATGGAAGGATCATCCCGCCGCCCAGACACTCTGATCCACGAAAGAAAACCGCACCCTGTCCCGGGGAGACCTCTGCCACGGGGTCGGCCGTGCGTACCAGCGCCTGGGATGGCTTCAACAATTCGATTGTAGCCGGGACTGCTGGCGAGCGGTAGCGCACCTGCACCCTCAGGCCGCGCAAGGATGATGGCGGGCGGCCTGCCACCCAGTGCAGGTCGCCCACCGGGAACTCCGATCGCCCGAGGGCGGGCCTGGGGCCAACGACAAGGACATTGGCCTCGGGACGCTTTTCGAGAACATACAGCGCCGACGGCGTGGCCAGGCGGATGCCTTTGCGTTGGCCGACGGTGTAGTTGGACAGGCCCGCGTGTACCCCGATCGACTCGCCCTGGGAGTTGAGGATGGGACCCGGCGTGTGAGCATCGGGGACTCGGTCGGCGAGGAAGTCCCGGTAATCGCCACCGCCGAGGAAGCACAGGTCTTGGCTGTCTGCCCGATCCTTGGCGGGCAAGTCCCGATCCCGGGCGAGGCTGCGGACCTCGTGCTTGGTCATCCGGCCGAGCGGGAATAGGGCATGGGCGAGTTCGTGCTGACCGAGGACGGAGAGGACATACGATTGATCCTTGGTGGGGTCGCGGCCGCGCAGCAGCCGCCAGGAGCCACGCCTGAGGTCGGTTTGGGCGTAGTGGCCGGTCGCCAGGTGGGTGGCGCCCATCGCCAGGGCTTGGCGCAGCAGAAAACCCCAGCGGATCTCGCGGTTGCAGGTGAAGCATGGATTGGGGGTGAGCCCTTGCGCATAGCCACGCACAAACGTCTCAACCACAGCCTCCCGAAAGGGCTCTTGGGCGTCGAGGACGTAGAACGGGATTCCCAGGGTGGCGGCGGTCTGGCGGGCCCGGACCACGTCCTCGGGCGCACAGCAGCGGTTGACCCCGCGGTCGGGATCACTCCACAGGCGAAGCATCAGGCCGAAGACCTGGTCGCCGGCACCGGCCAGCAGGGTAGCAGCGACGGAACTGTCGACACCGCCGCTCATTGCGACAGCCACAATCCGCGCCATTTGCCTAGCCGGGCCCGGCCGCTCGCAAGGCCTGGATCACGCCGGGGAGGGTATCCAGGAAGGCGCCGATATCGTCGGCACTTGTATCCCGCCCGACCGTCACTCGCAAGGAGCCGAGGGCCCAATCGGGAGTCAGGCCGAGCGCCAGCAGCACGCCCGAAGGAGTGGGATCGCCGGTCTTGCAGGCCGAGCCTGATGAGCAGGCGAATCCCCTGCGGTCCAGGGCGGCGACCAAAGCAGTGCCATCAACACCGCGAAAGGCAAAGGAGGTGTGGTTGGGCAGGCGCTGACTGGCGTGGCCCGTGACTCGGGCCTCGGGAATTTCGCCCGGGATCCTGCGCAGGAGCATGTCGCGCAGCGCCGCATGGCGGGCCTGGTCGACGGGGCGGGAGGCCTGGGCCAGCTTGAGGGCGGCGGCCATGCCTGCAATCAGCGGGACGTTGTGGGTGCCGGAGCGCAGGCCGTGCTCCTGTCCGCCGCCGGTGACCTGGGGAAGAAGCTCGGACTCCAGGCTGCGTTTGAGGACGCCAATGCCTTTGGGGCCGTAGAGTTTGTGGCCGCCAATCGACAACAGCATCCCGCCAGACGAGCCCAGCGGGCGCAGGTCGAGGTGGGCTGCGGATTGGACGGCGTCAGAGTGAAAGGGGATCTCTTGCTCCCGGCACAGGCGGGCTAGCTCGACCACGGGGCTGAGGGTCCCAATTTCGTTGTTGGCGTGGATCACCGAGGCGATGGCGACGTCAGATGACAGCCGGCGGCGAAATTCATCTGGGTCGACGCGCCCACCGGCATCCACCGGGAGCAAGTCGAGGGTGAAGCCATGATGCCGAGCGAGGGCCTCGGCCGTCCGAAGGATGGCAGGATGTTCGACGGGCGTGGTCAGGATCCGGGAGGCGCCGCGCTGCTCACGGGCCGCAAAAGCTGTGCCTCGCAGCGCAAGGTTGTCGCTCTCGGAGCCCCCGCTCGTGAAGATGACCTCCTCCGGCCGGCACCCGAGCACGCCGGCAACGTCCGCCCGTGCGTGCTCGATGACGGCTTCGGCCCGCTGGCCCAGGGCATGGATGGAAGATGGGTTCCCGTACTCGAGGTCGAAGTACGGCTGCATCGCCGCCAGCACCTCGGGGCGGACAGGCGAGCTTGCCGCGTAGTCCAGGTAGACCGATGGTGAGGCCATGGCGGCATTCTAACATGCGCGATTCCGCAGGGCGCGAAGGCCGATGAACTGCAGAGGCGCGGGGTGTTCATGCACACATCCCCGGTCGGTGGCGGCAGGTATAATCCCGGCGACGATCGATGCAAGGAGTCCCAACCCCAATGACAACCATCATTGAATCTGTGAGCGGACGCGAGATCCTCGACTCGCGCGGCAACCCGACGGTCGAAGTCGAGGTGATCCTGCTCGACGGGAGCTGGGCCCGAGCGGCCGTTCCCTCCGGAGCCTCAACCGGCGTGCACGAAGCCCTCGAGCTTCGCGACGGTGAGAAGGACCGCTACCGCGGCAAGGGCGTCCGGCGAGCGGTGGAGAACGTCAATACCACCATCTCGGAGCTTCTGCTCGGATGGGATGCGGTGGAGCAACGTGCCATCGACCTGGCCTTGATCGAGCTCGACGGCACGAAGAACAAGTCGCGCCTGGGCGCAAATGCTATGCTGGGGGTCAGCCTGGCGGTGGCCAAAGCGGCGGCCAACTCGCTCGAGCTGCCGCTGTATCGATATATCGGCGGCGTGCACGCCCACGTGCTGCCCGTGCCGATGCTCAACATCCTCAACGGGGGCGCCCACACCGGC
>JALHUE010000081.1 GCA_022866145.1 Anaerolineales bacterium
AAATGGCTCCCAACGCCTCATTTGGCCTGACGACGTACACTCCAAGCGCACCGGAGATTCATGGATTCTTCTACCCGCCCATCTTGAGGCAGTAGTTTGAGCTAGAATCCGGACAAGCGGCGATGGTCTTGTCGTGCGGCGGAGATTCAGATAAGGAGCGAAGCATGGCAAAAGGATCGGCATTTGGAAAGACGATTCTGATCGGCGATCAATTCGTGCTCGAAGAGGTGCCGGCCGTAGTTTCAGCCATCCCCTTTGAGACCATGGCAGAAGTAGAGAGGATTGACGGAGAGGGCTGGGTATTGGAAGACAACCGCGTCGAAGTGCCAGGCTACAAGGACAAGAAGAAGGATCAACAGGTCGTCTCCATCAACCGCATCCTCGAAGTGATGAACGTTGATGTTAGAAAGACCCCCATCAGAATAACGTATGGTGGCAGCTTGCTGGCAGGCAGTGGGGTTGGTGCCAGTGCAGCCAGCTGCGTTTCCCTGGCCAGAGCGTTGAACGCCGAGTTCGGCCTGGGCTACACCATCGAACAGATCAACCACGTGGGATGGGAGGGAGAGTTCGCCTATCACGGCATCCCCAGCGGGGTCGACAACACCGCCTCGACCTACGGTGGGCTGATGCTTTACCGGGTCAAAGCTGGAGAAAGCCATTTCGAACAGATCGCTTCCAGAAGACCGCTCCATATCGTATTGGGCAATAGCGGCGTCACTGCCAATACAGCTCTCTTGGATGACTACATTGCGGAAATGAAAGCGAGCGACCCCGTAGGGTTCAAGTCTCGCATGGAAGCCATCACAACCCAGGTGTACGAAATGAAAGCTGCCCTCGAAACCGGCGATCTTGAGAAGGTGGGCGCCATCATGACGGCCAATCACGAGGTCTTGATCGAAGTGGGGCTTTCCCATGAGAAGCTGATCTACCTGTGCAATCTGGCCCTGAAAATGGGCGCGTTGGGCGCTAAAGTCACCGGCGGCGGCAGGGGCGGCTACATGAATGCCCTGACGACCGGGAAGGAAATGCAGGAGGCCGTTGCATCTGCAATGGAGGCCGAGGGGTACAAGGTCATTCGAACCACGATAGGCTTGTGACATGAGCAAAGAAGACTTCCTCCAGGAGATCCGCATAGGCATCAACCTGATGCGTGCGGCCGGCTCAGAGGTTGCCCTGGTTCACCACAACGATGCCGACGGATTGACCTCGGCGGCAGTCCTGGAAAGCGCATTGGCACGGGCGGGCTTCTCCGCCCACCGGACCTGTATCGAGCGCGTGCATCCTCCCATTGTGGCCCGTATTCATGACCAATTCCCCATGACGATCTTCTATGTAGACCTGGGGGGGCAGGCAGCGCCCGTCATTTCAGATGCCAACAAGGGTAGACGCACCACCCTGATCCTGGATCATCATCACCCCCAAAAGCCCACCGACCCCAGGGTCCTCAACATCTCCACTGAGTTCTTTGGGTTGTCCGGCGAGATGGATATTTCAGCATCGACAGCGGCTTACTTCTTCGCCCTTGAACTGGATGAAGCCAACCGCGATCTGGCGCATATCGCCGTGCTGGGCGCCGTGGGAGATGAACACGACCGAGAAGGAGGCCTTGTCAAAGAGAATCGCGAAGCATTGCAGGATGCCATCGAGCAGGGCCAGGTGCGAGTGGATGTGAATGAGCAGGGCAAGGAAGTCTATTCGCTCACCCTCTTTGAGGATGTGGTCCCGATGGCGCCGTTGGCGATAGCGGTGACGACTCTAGGAGGCGTGGGCTACTATGCGGACGGGCCAGACCTTGGGGTACGGGTGTGCCGAGAAGGGCTCTTCCCCGAAGCGAAGCGCCGTCTCCAAGAGCTGCGCCAAACCCAGCAAACGGCCTACCAGAAGACTACAGCGCGGCTGAGGCGGGATGGCTTCCACGAAACGAAGCATATTCAGTGGTTTACGGTGGGCGACGATTTCTCACCCATGGGCGTCAAGATCATTGGCGAGTACTGCTGGGATATCCGCAATGAGAGCTTTGTCAACCCCGAGAAATACATCGTCGGCTTCCAGAATATGGCTCCGGTGGTCCCGGGGGTGGGTTCCTTCGATTGGGCTCAGACAAAAGCGTCCATGCGACTGCCCACGCCTCTAGAGCACAAGATCCTGATCGACCGGTCGATGCCAGGCTTATCCTATCTTGTCCCCGAAGCAGCCAGGCAGGTGGGCGGCTCCATTGACGCGTGTCATGACTACACTGCCGCGACCATTGTCGACATTGGCCAGGAAAAGGCCTTGGTCATGGCGATGGACGAATTGGTGCAGGCCAAGTTGTCAAAGTAGTGGGCAAGTCTGTCGGATTTCCATGGCCATATCTTTGATCTGGATGGGACTGCCTATCTGAGAGATCATGGAATCCCCGGAGCGCCAGAAGCCGTTGCCTTCCTGAGAAGACGGGGCAGCGGCGTTGTTCTTCATTCAAATGACCCTCTGAAGTCGCGCGAAGTCTACGCTGAGAAGTTGACCCGCCTGGGTATTTCCACTCCACCAGATGATGTAGTCAATTCATCCCTCGTGCTGGCGCAGTCCCTTGTATGCGAGTGCATTAAGGCATAGTGTGGCCGGTCCGGCCACACCTTTGTTTGAGTCGCATCAAGTGTTGCTCTACCCATAACTTGGCCGGAGTTGGAACCACAATGTGGCCGGCGGTTCCAGGTTTCCCGCAGAGGATCGGCGGCCCTGCGGGCCTTCGGGGAGCGTGTTGGAGCCATGCATTGGCCGAAAGCGCAGAAATCGGAAGCATTGAGTGGCCGTGAGGCCAGACGCTACGCCAGATCCTGCCACCGGCCTGTCGCCGCCACCCGCACGAAGCCTGCTGCGTCCGCGCCTGCCGGGAGGCCGAGGCCCGCTCCGTCGCCGGGGGGTGGGGGGCGCTAGAGGGCTAGACGGCTGACCGCAGCCGGTCGGGACCATTAGGTCCGGTCGCCGCAAGAGTTGCTTGCCCCCCTCGATCCGGCCGAGCGCCCCTCGGTCCCTCTTAATCAGGCAACGTTCGCTCTTCTAAATTCTGTGGCTCACGGACCGTAGTGAGAAGGTTATGGGACTATTATCACATTGTTGGGGCGAATGGCCCGGGAAACAATGGGGAGCCGCCCCCAGGGGGGGCCTTATCATGCTGGGACAACTCTTCGAACAGGAAGTTCGACGCCGTCGGGCGCTCGCCACGGCGATCATCCATACCGAGCCCATGCGCTGCGTCCAGTGCGGGGTCTGCTCCTACAGCTGCCCGATGGGAGTTGATG
>JALHUE010000082.1 GCA_022866145.1 Anaerolineales bacterium
GACCGGGTACGTCGATCGGATCTATGTCGTCGTGCCTCTGGAGGGCGGGCGGGAGATCGCCCAGGGCGGCGTGTACTCGTACTACGAGTTCAAGCAGCCGCGTGACCAGCGCTTGACCGATGACGAGTGGCGCGCCCAGCTGGACAATGACGCAGCGCCCCCGTCTCCGTCCTGGGCGGACCGGTTCTCGTTGGAGGGCGGCAGCCCGGCGGTGCCGTTGTTCTTCCGAACGGGCGATACCTACATTGTGACCGAGGCCGGCAAGGACCTGCGGTTGCGCCAATCGGCTTCGACTACGGCGCCAATCCTGGGCGTGCTGATGCCGGAGAGCTACATCACGATCATCGACGGGCCGGTGGAGAAAGACGGCTACACCTGGTGGAAGGTCAGCTGCGAGTACTGCTCCTTCGAAGGCGAGGCGTCGGCCGAAGCCGGCTGGGTGGTCGAGGACCAGGCATGGTACGTGCGGTCGTACCGGCCGTAGGGGCACAGACCCAATCGCGATTCTATCGCCAGAAGGCACGCCGGCGGTGGCGGCCATGCCAGCCAGTTTGGATTGTGCAGGCGCAACAGTCTGCAGCAACCGCCGGTGCCTCGGCGGCAACGGCCTATCCGGCGGCGTCGTCATCCCCGCGCAGGCGGGGATCCATGGAACCTCTCACCGCCCGGCGCAAGGATGCATCCAGGTCACCCGCGCCTGCACGCTTGCCGGACAAGGCCTGAATTCAGCCTCGACAGGGATCTCCGCCCCCCAGCACAGACCCCCCACCTCGGGTTAGGATGGTCCCGATCTTGCACGGGACCAGGGGGTCCTTGACAGCCCATGAGAGGCCTGAAAGACTGGAACAACCAGGCGCACAGCCGGCCAGTGAGCCCCAAGCCAGCCCCCGGGGAGGGGGTTGCTTGGCATGCTGCGCATTGAGACCATGAAGCGACACCCCTCCCGCCTCCTCCGACCTTGGTTCGCCTTGCCCACGGCGCTGCTGGCCTGCGCCGCTGTGCTAGCCATCGGGCCGCGCCTGTCGCCCCCGGCCGCCGGGGCCGCTCAGTCGCCCGACTCGGCGGCGATCGTGGGCGAGGTCCACGACGCAGCCACCGGCCTGCCCGTCCCGGGCGCCGAGGTGGCCGTTCCGGACCTCGGCCTTGAGGATCGCAGCGACAGCCAGGGACGCTTCGGCTGGTCGGACATTCCGCTAACGGAAGACCGCACGCTCAGCCTGGTGCGGGTCACTGCCGCAGGCTTTGGCGAGTGGCAGCTGCTGGACGCCCGGCTGCTGGTCAACGACACTTTGATCCTGACCGTCGAGCTCGGCCCCGATCCGGTCACAATCCAAGTTCCAGCCCCTAGAACGACGGCCAGCGACTGGCCGGAGGCCGGCGGTGCCTCCGCCCTGCCGGATGAGCCGTTCGACGACTCAAACTTGCCGCTGCCGGGGTCGATCCGAGTGCGCGTCACCGGATATCCATACTGCGACACCAGTCGTCCGTACACTGTGCGCACGATCGACTTCAAGGACTACGCCAAGCACGTGCTGCCGAACGAGTGGGTGAACAGCTGGCCGCACGAGTCGCTGCGGGCCGGAGCGATGGCGGTCAAGATGTACGCCTGGTCGTACATCGCCATCGGCGGCAAGTGGCCGGATGCCGACGTGTACGACAGCACTTGCGACCAAGTGTACAACCCGGCCGTAGCCTATGCCAGCACCAACAACGCTGTGGACTTCACCTGGAACTTCCGGCTGCTGCGCAACAGCGACAGCAACCTGTTCCGCACGTTCTATCGCGCCTACCTCAGCCAGTGCCCGACGCTGGGCACCTGCATGGGCCAGTGGGAGACGCGCGACGACGCCTACGACCTGCTAACTTGGGACGAGATCCTGCGCAAGTACTACTACAACAGCCGGATCAACGCCGTGTGGAATCCGCCCGGCGGCTGGTCGCTGCGCTACTACGGCAACGGCTACGGCGATCTCGACCGGGTGAAGGTGCGGATCGACGACCCGGCC
>JALHUE010000083.1 GCA_022866145.1 Anaerolineales bacterium
CGCTCCGCCAGGCGCCGCATGAAGTATGGGTACCAGTGCGTGCCGTAGGGAACATACACCCGTACCGGGTAGCCGGCTTGCGCCAGAGCGGCCTGCAGGTCGGTGCGGATTCCGTGCAGCAGCTGAAATTCCAGCGCCGCCTTCGGAAGCCGGACCTGCTCCGCGTACCGCCGCGCGAAGGTGATGCGCTTCTCGTCATGCGAGGCGATGGCGGGCAGTGCCGGGGTCCGCCCGTCGGGGGAGGAGGGGGGAGATCCGTGGGCGAGGGCGGCATCGATCATCATGGCTGCCAGCGTATCGAAGTTGAGGTTGACATCCGCCTTCCGGGGGAAGGCGACTTGTGGCGGCTCGCGGTAGGCGCCCTTGCATAGCCGGATTCGGGTCGGGGAGACGAGCAGAGCTTGGACATCTGCCAGGCTTCGGAAGAGGTAGGCTTGGATGACCAGCCCCGTGTTGTGCAACCCCTTCTCTCTCAGTGTGCGCTGGATCTGCAGCGCGCGATCGACCGTCGAGGAGTCTTCCATATCGACTCGCACGAAGACCCCGCAGGCTGCGGCCTTGCGAAGGATTCGGCGCAGGTTGTCCAAACACAGTTGATCGTCCAGGCCCAGGCCCAGCTGGCTGAGCTTCAGCGAGGCATTTGAGCGCACGCCGGAGGCACAGATGCGGTCGATGATCTCGAGATAATCCTCGGCCGCATGCCGGGCCTCAGCGGGGGTAGTGACATTCTCCCCCAGATGGTCCAGCGTGGCGAACAGGCCGCGGGCATTCAGTTCGGCGACCGCCCGCAGGGCTTCATCCAGGGTTTCTCCGGCAATGAAGCGCGCCGCCGCCCGGCGGGAGAACCCCCACCGGGTGATCAGGTTCTTGGCCCAGGGTGCTCGGGACAGGTAGAGCAGAAAGGCTCTCAGCATGGCTTGGCTCCGTAGGAGGACTGCGGGACAGCCGCTGGGATCGGCCGCCGGGGGGAGGCAAGGGGCGCAGCACAGTTCGTGGGCAGGATCGCAACGCCTTCTGGCGAGCAGATCGTGCCCATTGTATGCGGCGGTTGGCCGCCCGGCAACTGCAAGACGGCAGACCCTGGGGCGCAGGTTGTCGTGCCTCACCGGAGCGGCCGCCGGGGGTGGTACACTTCCGCCCCGTGTCCGCCGACCCACGAGCCTACCAGCCCTATCTGCAGGGCGCCGTCAATTCCTTCGATCAGACTCGGCCGCACAGAGTGCCAGCGCCCCGGCGCCGCGCCTGGGGACGACTCACCGCGGCAGTCCTCGGGCTCGGCCTGGGCTTGTCGCTGGCCGTCTACCTGCTGCTCCCCATCCGGTCGAACATCCTGCTTCTTGGGATCGACAGCCGCCCCCAGGAGTCGCAGGTTTCCCGCACCGACACCATGATCCTGACGACCGTGATCCCCACCCAGCCCTACGTCGGCATGCTCTCGATTCCCCGAGATCTCTGGGTGACCGTCCCAGGGGTCGGGGAGAACCGGATCAACACCGCCCATTTCTTCGCCGAGAACGCCGCCCCTGGGAGCGGGCCCGAGGCCGCCAAGCAGACCGTTTCCCTGAATTTCGGTGTGGATGTCCCCTACTATGTCCGGATTCGGTTTGAAGGCCTGAGGCGGTTTGTCGACGCCTTGGGCGGGGTGGAGGTGGACCTGCCAACTGCCATGGCGGGATATGAACCCGGCCGTCACCTGCTGACCGGGGAGCAGGCGCTAGCCTTCGTCCGAGACCGGAAGGGGACCGATGACTTCTTCCGCATGCAGCGTGGCCAAGTCTTCCTGCAGGCCGTTGTACGCCGGGCGATGACCCCCTGGAGCTGGGCGCGGGTGCCAGCCGCGGCGGCTGTGCTCCTGGCCTCAATCGACACCGATCTGCCGGTTCTGCTTTGGCCGCAGATCGGCTTCGCCCTGTTGCGAGCCGGCCCCGCTGGGATCGATGGCCGGACGATGACGCGTGAGATGGCCCAGGGGTTCACCACCGGCGGGGGTGCGGCAGTCTTGGCGCCACGCTGGGAGGCGATCAACCCGGTGCTGCTGGAGATGTTTGGGCAGTAGCCGGTGATATGCGTACCAGCGCCCCGGGCACGTTTTTGATGCTGAGAGCTCGTTGAGAGATCTCCGGCAGACTGACACTGGCTAGGAGGGCCTCGACTCAGGGGGAAGCTCGCGAGCCGCAGGCTTTCCTGGCCACCCTGGCGGCCGCGCCGGAGCCTGGTTCCGACGAGCCAGCCACCTCCAGGATGCCCGGTTGAGGACCGCCCCGACTGGTTACCGGCCGGGGCGATCGATTCCCCCCGCAATCAGGATCGGAGGGGTTTCGGCAGACGGTAGAGGCCAGACCCTGCCGGCTACCCAACCACCCGGAAGAACTCATGTGAGCCTTCCGAGACACACGTGAGAAGTCGCTGGAACCAGGCCTGGAAAATCGGGTCGTTGAACATAGTCTGGCGATGTTCGTCCCAGGTGCGCAGATCCGGGGTCTCGACCTCGAGCACCATGTTGAACATCCGGCCGCTGGCGTCCGTCAGCACCCGGGGGTGGGTGGCGACCCCGCAGTCTTCCAGC
>JALHUE010000084.1 GCA_022866145.1 Anaerolineales bacterium
ATCCGAGGCCACCTCCTCCCATCGAACCTGGACGGGCGTTCCTTCCGCGGTTGCCGCCTGCAGCCAGCCCTGCCGGATCTCGGCCGGGGTCCAGGCGATCGGCGAGCCTGAGCGGACGACCTTGCCGGCACGAATGAGGTCTGCGGGGAAGGCGCCGAACTTGACCTCGATCAGCTGGTAACCGGGGCCAGAGGCCATCGCCAGGGCTTTGTCGCGCATCAGTCGGGACAGGATCTGGCAGGCCTGCTGCCGGGTACCGGCGAGGATGTTGACCCGCTCGAAGTAGTCGCAGTCGCCCGGATAGCTCTGGATCTTGGATTGGGCCGCCGAGCCCGAAAGAGCGAGTGCGGTCTCGACGATACCTGGCTCGTCCTGGAATTCCACCAGGCGTCCAATGCGGCGGAAATGTTCGAGGTCCTGTGGAGAGAAGTCCAACATGCTCACCCGATGGCCGAAGACGCCGGTGCGGACATCGAAAGTGACATCGCCGCCGGAGTTGTCGGCTGCCATGGCCGTCAACCAGTTGACGGCCTCCTGCTCATCAAGCTCGACGCCCAGCCTGCGAGCGGATTCGATGATGCGCATCAGGTCGCGTTGGGGGTCAGTCGTGTCACTCATGCGGATCTCCAGAGCGCAGGATGTACGAACCGTCGGGCTGCCAGGCCTCGGCCAGGTTCGGCGCCAAGGGGTCGGCCGCCGGCAGGCGCCTGCGGCCTGCCATCATCCTGCGCAGCAGCTCGGCCTGATCCAGGGCGTCCTGAAGGGCGTTGTGCTCGGGGCGCGGCATGTCCGGGTAACGCGCCGCCAGCTGGCGGCGGGAGGTTGCCAGGAAGGGTCCCCCTGACAGGCCCATGTAGTAGGCCTTGATATCGAGCGGAGCGTGCCCGAACGGATTGCGTCCCAGGTAGCGATGGAAGTAGTCCGCCACGAACATCCAATCGAAGGCGGCATTGAACCCCACGAACACCGGTACCCGCTCGCCGCCGATGGTGGTTTGTATCCAGGTCTCGAAGGCCGCCATCGCCCGGGAGGGCGGCATGCCTTCGGCGGCCAGCCGCTCGAGCGAAAGCCCATGGATCGCCGACGCCTGCGGGTCCGCCCGACGCTGGACCGGTTGTAGCTCGACATAGAACCCATGCTCTGGTTCAGCCACCAGGCAGGCGCCGATCGACAGAAGCGAGTACCGGGCCGGAATCGGTCCAGCGGCCTCGACGTCGACGGAAATCAGGCACTCGGTCGGAAGGGCGGTATCAGGCATCTTCACCTTGTCGCAAGTCGACTGCCCGGCCCGCGCCGGGCACCCGAAATCGGGTGGATTGTACCCGCAGCTGAGGCCGGTGAGGCGATGCGACGCAGGCAGCCGTTCGCCGGCTTGGTCAGGCCAGCTGGTCCAGTAGCCAGCTGCCCACAGCCTGACACAACCCCGGGCGTACGTCTGAAAAGACATGGTCGGCCCGAGGGAATCGGATCCAATCCAGCCGGGGGGAAAGGTCGGCCACACCGTCGTAGTGGCGCGGGGGAAACAGCTGATCGCCACCGGCGGTGATTAGCAGAATCGGCCGGTCGGCCAGCGTTCGAGCCAGGGCATGGATGGGCGTGAGCGCCTGCCACTCACGCCGCAGATCGGCAGGCTGAATGTCGCGCAGCGGGGAGGCGAACTCGGCGGAGAGCTCCTGCGTCATGCCCTCATCACCCATCGGGCGGGCAGGATCGAGCACAGGCGACATGGCAACCACGGCGCGCACCGCTGGCTGCCGGGAGGCAGCCGCCAACGCCGCCCAGCCTCCCAGGCTCAACCCCGCCACGGCGAGGCGGCCGGGATCGACATCCGGCCGAGCGAGGACGAAGTCCAGGACAGCCAGAGTGTCGGGCAGGCAGTGGTTTAGAGAGTACGTTCCCTCGGAGCCCCCAGGCGCCGCGATAGTGGAAGAACAGCACGTGCGTCCCCAGCCCTCGCAGCCACTGGGCGAGGTCCCGGTTCTGCTCGTGACCCGGCAGGCTATGCAGCAGGACGACCGCGGGCGCCGGGGCCTCGCCAGCGGCGAGGTACATGCCGCCGAATAGGCGGCAGCCTTGCGACTCGATCGCCACGCCTTCGAGTGTGGCCGGCCTCATGCAGCGGGGACTCCCGCGGCTTCGGCGAACTGCCGGATTGCTGAGATATGCGCCTGAGCGGAGGTCAGTCCCGCGCCCATCGTATTGACCGCCAGGTGGGTAGCCCCGGCTGCCCGCCAGCCGTCGACCCGGTTGCTCCACACATCCACTTGACCTTCCCCGAAGGCGATGCGCGCTTCGAGCCCGAAGGAGGCAGGATCCCGGCCTGACTTCGCCAGGAACCCGCGCAGCCTTTCGAGCAATGGGCCGGCCTCTTCTGACGTGCGGGCGGCGGTCATCCACCCATCGCCGAGCCGGGCCATGCGCTGAAGCGCAGCCGGCGCCATCCCGCCGAACCAC
>JALHUE010000085.1 GCA_022866145.1 Anaerolineales bacterium
CCCGGCCATATAGTCCAGGATCATCTGCTCGTAGATGATCTCCCAGCGCGTGTCGAACGATACGGCGACGGTGTTCGTGTCCGACCAGCCGTATTCGCCCACGGTGTCCATATCCTTGCCCACGAACCAGACGCCCTTCGCCACGGCAACGTCCAGTGTGGAGCCCGAGTCGGTCTGCTGGGTCAGGACATCGACGTTGTAGGTATCAACCAGCGTCTCGGCTATGGCCTGCTCGTCGGCGGGCAGGAACCAGTTGCCAGCGTACTTGACGTACACGTTGATATCCTTGTTGAGGATCGCTGCCGCATCCTGCACGCCAAGGATAAAGCCGGCCTGGCGCCGGATCACCTGAACGCACGGGAAGGCGGAGGTGATGCCGATGTTGCCTGTCTCGGTCAGAGCCCCGGCGATGAGCCCTTCCAGGTACAGGGCCTGATACTGCTTGGGGAAGAACCGGATGAAATTCGGCTTGGTCGTCAGGTCGCTGGCAATGACGGACCCGAAGTACACGTCGGGGTATTTGTCGGCGATGTCCTTCAAGGGCATTCCGATGAACTCCGCATTGCCGATGACGATGTTCGCTCCGCTGGCGATCAGCTCTTCGGCGAAAGGATTGACCTGATCGGGAGCGACATTCTCGCGGTAGACGTACGTGACGTTAGGGTATTTCTCGGCGATGCGCTTGGCGGCACGGTCGTGGGCTCCGGACCAGGTCGTTCCTGCAATGGGACTGAAGTGCTCAATCGCCAGGGTGATCTTCATCGGTTCCTGAGTTGGCTCAGCGACCGCCGCCGTGGGCTGCGCGGGCGCGGCCGTGGGCGGCTCGGCCGGCGGCGGAGGCGGCGCGGCCGTGGGGGTCGCGGGCGCACAGGCCCCCAGCAGCATGCTGGCGACCACGAGCAGCGCTACGAGCACAAAGGACTTCTTGGGCTTCATAATCACTTCCTCCCTCGCTATCATCTGAGAATGGGGACGGATGGGCGGGAGCATGGTTGGTTATCGATGGGTCGGTGACCTCCCTTCGTTGGTCTCATCCCGTGTCGTTATGGTGGGGTATGACCGCGATCGGTCCGGGTTGCAGCCCGGCTCCGGCCAATGCGCGGCCGACGGTCATGCCTTCGATACTACAGGCATATGGCCGAATCTGCCAATCGCAAGGCGTGGCTGCTTGAGGCAGCCCCCCATGCCGGCTGCTGACGCTAGCGCGCAGCGGCACGCGCCTGCAAGGTTTCATTCAGCTTGCCCAGGGCTTGTTCAATCATGCTTCGGCTCACCGAATCGAACAGGCGTTGGCCTACGCTGGCGACCTTCCCGCCAATCTGCACCTCACCGGCGTACTTCATCAAGGTTTTGTCCTGGCCTTGATCTGTCATGTCGATGTTCCCGACGCCCTTGAGGAACCCGACCTTTCCCTTCCCTTCCACGGTCAGGGTGCAACTGGCGGGCGGTACTTCGTTGGTGACAGACAGCTGGCCTGCGAAGGCTCCCGAAATGGGGCCGACGCGGACCCCGATCTCTCCCTCGTACTCATGCTCACCCACCTGACGCATGCTCTGCGTGCCCGGCAGGCAGGTGGCCAAGACCTTCGGGTCCCGCACCAGCTCCCAGAGGACTTCGCGCGGACCGTCAAAGGTGTACTGACCTTCGATTCTCATCGAGCCTCCTTCCGGCCCCACAGTTCATACAGGCGGTTCGGGCTGAGGGGACTCTCAAGGATCTCCAGCTCCCGATCGGCCAGTGCATTCTCGACGGCCTGAGCGAAGAGGGCGGGCACTGGGATCGTTCCCGCTTCACCGACTCCCTTGGTGCCCAGTTCGTTCAGGGGGGAGCGGGTTTCCATATGGCCAACCTCGATGCGCGGCATCTCCGTCGCCGACGGGATCAGGTAGTCCGCAAAGGAGGCGTTCAGCAGCTGTCCGTACTCATCGAAGTGCAGCTTCTCGTAGTAGGCGTTGCCGATGCCCAGGGATACGCCCCCGTGGATCTGGCCCTCCAGGATCAGGGGGTTGAGCACCGTGCCGCAATCCTCGACCGTGACGTAGCGCTTGATCTCGATCATCATGGTTTCCGGATCGATCTCGAGGATCATGGCATGGGCGCCGAAGGCCGTGGCGCCGTAGCGCGGACCGAAGTAGGACGTGGCTTCCAGGCCGGGTTCGGTGCCCGGCTCGACGGCCCCTCGCAGGGGGTTGGCCAGCGCGGCCAGTTCGGCCAGGCTGATGGACTTGTCGGGGATATCCGCCACGCGGGCCATGCCCCCTTCAAGCTCCAGTTCGTCCAAAGGGGTCTGCAGCTCCTTGCTGGCCAGTTCCAGCACCTTGCGGCGCACAATCGAGGCGGCGGCGTGGATGGCGTTGCCGGCGACGACGGCCCCGCGGCTGGCGAAGGTGCCGGTTCCCCAGTGGAACTCGGCGGTGTCGCCGGACACAACGCGCACATCGCTCACCGCCACCCCGAGCTGTTCGGCCACGACCTGGGCGAAGGTCGTGAAGTGGCCCTGCCCCTGGGTGCCGACCCCCGTGGCGACGTGGATCTTGCCGCTGGCCTCGACCGTCACGCGGGCGCCTTCATAGGGACCAACGCCTGTCGACTCGATGAAGGGGGTGATGCCGATGCCCACGTATCTCCCCTCGTTGCGGAGGCGGGGCTGCTCCTCGCGGACGAACTTCTCGTAGCCGATCATCTCCAGCGCCTTCTGCATCACGGGCCAGTAGTTGCCGCTGTCCAGGATGAGCGGCGCAAAGGCCTGGTCGATGATCCCGTGCTCATAGGGAAAAGCATCCGGAGGAATAAGATTGCGCTTGCGGATTTCTACCAGATCAATTCCCAACTCTTTGGAAGCGATATCGAGTAGGCGCTCTATGATGTAGATGCCTTGAGGCCGCCCGGCTCCCCGAACGGGAGTGACA
>JALHUE010000086.1 GCA_022866145.1 Anaerolineales bacterium
GTCCTGGCCGTCATCCTGATCCTGTTCTCAGAGAGGGCGAGGCGCAACGGCGCGGCGTTCCTGGCCGGCTGGTATCTTGGACTCCTGGTCCTCAGCTGGGTGATCGTCGCCCTGTTGACTCGGCTGGGGTTCTTCTCTTCGGGGTTGGGTGGGTCTTCACCCTCGGCCGGACTCGTGGTGGTGCTGGGGCTGCTGCTTCTCCTTCTCGCCATTCAGCAGTGGCGTACCCGTCCGCGGGCAGGGACTCCGGTCGCCGAGCCGGCATGGTTCGCCAGGCTAACCACACTCCGGCCCGGGCACTCGTTCGGCATCGGCGCGGCGCTCGCCAGCATCACGCCCAAGATGATCCTGCTGACGCTCGCTGCCGCCATGATCATCGGGCGGACGTCTCCTGCGCCGCGCAGCTCCCCTGGCCGCCGACTTCTTCTATGCCACCCTGGCCAGCATCCCCGTCGCCATTCCAGTCGCCCTGTACCTCAGCCGGGGTGAGCGCGCCCGGACCACCTTCGGGCGCTGGAAGGACTGGCTGCTGCGCAACAACAACGCCTTGATGGCCGCCGTCTCTCTCTTGACCGGTCTTCTGTTGTTCGGAGCAGGCCTGACCGAACTTGGAGCCTGAGGGCCTGCCTGCATCGCCAGCCTAGATCCTAGCGCTTCGGCGACCCACGACTGTGCTACGGAGGATCGTTCCCCCGGGGCTCCGGCACCCATGACCCAGCCTGCGCTGGAGAGGCTTGCCGATCCGGGGAACCGCAACCCCCCGGGGATTCAGCGGATGCGGGCTATCCTTTGCCGTCTCGGACATGCGCCGCACGCCTGCGGGACGCCGGGCTTCAACGATGGCTCCCCTGCCCATTGAGCCCTGGGGCTGCCCCACTCCCTGGGCCTTCTGCCTGAGCCCCACGCCTCAAGGGCGAATTGGAGGAACAGAATTAGGGCCAACAGGTGTACAATTCTGTTGAATCCTCCGAGAATTCCCGCACCACATTCGAATTTACCCTCGGTTTGCCGCTAGCGGCCCATCGGCGGAGGCATGCGCCAGGCAGCTGAGGCGGGGGAACTCCCGGCCAGCAAGGCTCGGCCGGCAACCAGCCTGAGATCAGTGAGTATTTCGCTGATCATACAGAAAGCAGAAAAGGAGGGAGAAGAACCATGGATTTGGGACCGATGTCTTACCTGGCCTTCGAATTCGAGGGCAACAAGTTCAGGGGCGATCTGCTGCCTGACCTGATGAACCTGGTCGAGAAGAAGATCATCCGCGTTCTCGACCTGGTGACGGTGATGAAGGATAAGAACGGCAAGGTGACCACGCGCGAGCTGGTCGAGATGGAGCCGTCCGAGATCATCCTCATCGACCCGCTTAAGTCGCAGATCAAGGGATTGTTCACGACGGGCGACATCGAAGCCATCGGCGAAATGATCCGCCCCAACACCACCGCCGGCCTGCTGCTGATTGAGCACCTGTGGGCAGCCAAGTTCTTCAAGGACATTAAGGCCGCCAACGGTCGGATGGTCGATAACCAGTTCATCCCGGCGATCCTCGTCCAGGAAGCACTGGATGAGGCCCAGAGCGGCGCGGTCTGAGCCGCGGCCCTCTCTTGGCGCGCACGAAGCGCGCCACAACCGAATAGGAGCGTACCAAAATGAGACGAGCAC
>JALHUE010000087.1 GCA_022866145.1 Anaerolineales bacterium
AAATGAGACGAGCACGACGAAGGCGCATGGTTGTCGGGGCGGCGGTTGTCGGCCATGCCGCGGCTAAGAGTGGCGCCTCCCAACAGGCAGCGGCGGACCAGGCGGCTGCGCAGTCGGCAGCGCCGGCACCGGCTGCGGCCCTGGCCGAGGCGGATGTCAACACCCAGATCCAGCAGTTGGCACAAATGCACAACGCCGGTGTTTTGACCGACGCCGAGTTTGCCGCCGCCAAGGCCAAGATCCTCGGCACGTAGATCGTCCGATCTTTCCGGCGGGTGGCCGGCCCGGAGCCGCCCTCCCGCCGGAGCGCTGTCTGGCCCCCACCAGCACCCTCGGCGGGCCGTCCTGAACGGCGCCCATGGACCCCTCTCCTCCGGGGGCACGGCGGAGGGGTCTCCGAGACAACCAACCGGTTCCTACGCGAGGGCGCGCTGGCGCCCGCATGTGGATAGCACCATGGACTTCAATACCTTTCTCAACTACCTCGGCACCTGGACCATCGGCAGTTTCGTCGCCATCGATCTGATCGCGGCCACAACGAACGCCTTCAACGGAGCCATACTGGCCCACCGCCGCGATCACCGCAAGGCCTGGACAACGGTCGGGATCATCCTCATCGCCGTCATCGGCGGTATCGGCGGCGGCGTCACCCGCGATGTCCTCCTCAACGACCTGCCCAGCGCCTTGACCAATCCCTTCTATCTCATTCTGTGCTTTCTGGCAGCCATGGCGGCGCTGCGAGTGACTCGGCACCGCAGTCACTCCGAAGTGCGGCGGATATTCGACTTCATGGCGGCCTTTTCCCTTCCCTGGTATGCCATCATCGGCGCGCAGAAAGCATTGGCGGCCGATCTCCCCCTGATCGCTGTCATCCTGATTGGCGTCGTTGGCCCGACCGCCGGGCGCTATTTCATCGACTTGACCTCGGGTGTGACGCCTCAGCAGTTCACCCGCGGCGAGTGGTTCGTCGGGACGGCGGTACTGACGGTTGTCGTCTACATCATCCTCGATGCGCTCGGCCTTACGGTCTGGCCCGCCACCCTGTTGGCCTGGTTGGTGGGATTCAGCTTCCGACAAGCCTCCCTGCACTGGAAGTGGGAGGAGCCGGAACCCTGGCATGAGGAGGTTCGGATGGCAAGTGAGGCAGGACGTTCGGCCGAGCCCAGTGTCTGAGACTCTCTTTCGGTTCCAAGTCTCTTCCGAGGAAAAGAAATGACTGCTCAAGCCAGTGTCATGCCCGCAAGCGGAGAGCCCGCCAACGCGCGGCGAGTTCTTCTTACGCTCGTGATCGTAGCGGCCGTCGCCAATCTTCCGCTGGCGATGGCGAATGTCGCCCTTCCGACGATCGGCGCTTACTTTGACGCCTCCCAGACCCAGCTCAACCTGGTGGCCGTGGCGTATTCGCTCGGCCTGGCGTGTTCCGTCCTGTGGCTAGGCGCGCTCGGTGACCGCTACGGTCGCAAGATGATGGCGATCCTCGGGGTGGCACTTGCCATCCCGGCCGCGCTCGTCAGCGGCTTTGCGCCGACCATCAATGTCCTGATCTTCGGACGTCTGTTCGGCGGGTTCGCCGCCGGCATGGCTTATCCCACGACGCTGGCCCTTATCGCCGCCCTGTGGCCGCCCGGGCCGGGGCGTACGCGCTCGATCGCCATGTGGGCTGCGCTGGGCGGCGCCATTTCGGTTTCTGGACCTCTGCTTGCCGGGATTCTGCTCGAAGTGGCTAGCTGGCCGTGGGTCTTCTTCATCGTCATCCCTCTGGCCGCGCTGGCCTTGTTCATGGCGATGCGCAACATCCCGGCTCACGTCAATGAGGCGACGGAACCGGTCGACAACCTGGGGGGCATTCTCTCGGTCGTGCTCGTTGGCAGCTTCATCCTTTCCATCAACTTCCTACCGGTTCCCGCCTACCAGCAGCTCGCCGTGGGACTCCTGCTCGTGGCGCTCATCGCCGTCGTGCTGTTCGTGGTGCGGCAGCGTCGCGCGGCGAACCCGCTGTTTGACCTCAAGGTCGCCCGCCGGCCAACGTTCTGGGTGGCGGCCGTCGCGGGCATCATCATCTTCGGGTCGCTGATGGGGGCGATGTTCATCGGGCAGCAGTACATGCAGAACGTGCTTGGTTTCAACACGGTCCAGGCCGCGCTGCCGGCCCTGTTTGCGGGCGCCTTCATGATCATGGCCGCGCCGCGCTCGGCGAAGATGGTCGAGGCCAAGGGCTCCCGGCAAACGCTGCTGACGGGGTACGTCTTCATCCTGCTCGCTTTCCTGACCATGCTCTTCTTGTGGACGGAGACCGCCTCCTTCCTGGTCGTGATCCTGGCCTTCTGTCTCATCGGCGTCGGTATTGGCCTTTCCGGCACGCCCGCTTCGCGGTCGCTGACCGGCTCGGTGCCGGTGACGCGCGTGGGCATGGCCTCCGGCACGGCCGATCTGCAGCGCGACCTGGGCGGTGCGCTGTTCAACTCCCTTTTCGGCGTGCTTCTGGCGGCCGGGTACGCCGCCGCCGTGACCGCCGCCATCGCCGCCTCCCCGGAGGCTGCGCAGGTGACACCGGCCATCGCCAACCAGATGGAGATGTCTTACGCCGGCGCCCAGGCGGTGGCGGCGGAGTATCCGCAATACGCGACGCAGATCACGGAAGCAGCCAAGGAAGGCTTCCTGGCGGGGGATGATGAAGCCTACCTGGCCGGCGTCGTGGCGGTGCTGATCGGCGCGGCGTTGGTGTTCTTCTTCTTCCCGAAAGCGGAGAACGAGTTGCGTCTGGTTCAGGAATACCACACCACGGACATGGCGGCGATGGGCAAGCCAGGAGGGTAATGAGGGCGAGCGTGTCATTCCCGCGCAAGTCGAAAGACACCCGCCCTCACCCTTGGGTGCACCCTGGGTGTGCACTGAAGATGGTAGAGGGCGAAGCGGAGCGGAGT